>CAZEWV010000481.1:0-2418 GCA_964516025.1 uncultured Eubacteriales bacterium | reverse complement strand
TCTCCTGATTCTGATCTTTCTGTTTGCTTTGGGATTGTCCCTGTTTATCAACATTCCAGCCCTCCAGAAGGAATTCCTCTTTGCAGACGAGGCCACCTACTTCGCCATCACCCAGAGCCTGGCATATGATTTTGATTTGGAATATTCGATGAAAGGCCAGGACCTCAACAGATACTACCGCGAATTCGGATCAGGTCCACAGGGGATTTTTTTGAAAAAAGGAAAGGACGGAAAAGTCTTTTTTGCCAAGTCCTTCATTTACCCGATGTTCTCCGCCCCCTTTCTCAAAATCTTTGGAGTCAATGGTTTTTTTGTGTTCCATACAATCCTCCTGATGCTGATGGTGCTTATGGGCACCATGTATTTTTCACTCCATAACACGCCTCTAATCTCCCTCTCCGTAATCTTGACCTTCCTGTTTGCTTCGGTCGCCGTTGTGTATTTTATCTGGATTTCCCCCGATTTTTTTAACATTTTTTTGGCTTTTACCGTCATCTTTCTCTGGCTTTACAAACACAGAGAAGTAAAAACAGAGGATACGACAAAAAAATGGGGCCCCCGATTTCTCCTTTCCGATTGGTCGGATTATCTGGCTGCGGTTCTGGCAGGAATGGCCTTTTTTTCCAAGCCTCCCAGCATCATCCTGCTGGGCCCAATAGTCGCCCATACTCTCTTCAAAAAGAAATTTGTAAAAACAGCGATTATCCTCCTCATCTTTATCGTTGTTACGGGCGCATTCTGGGGAACAAACTATATCGTCACCGGAGATTGGAATTACCAGGGGGGAGAGAGAAAAACATTCTATTCTGCAGATGGCGGAGGATTCCCCATTGAAGCCAAGAAATTGACATTTGACAACACAGGCTGGCCCATGACCTCAGAAGGCTATGGTCTCGCCCACCTGCTCCCGGCGAAAATCTCGGTCTATAACTTTTTTTATTACTTCATCGGCAGGTTTACGGGCATGATCTGGTATTTTTTTCCCGCCTTTCTGTTCCTCCTCTTGTTCTTCATCCGTAAAAAGAGCTGGGAGCAGTGGCTGATTCTCTGTGCCATATCCGGGGGAATCCTTATCTACATCGTCCTCATGCCCGACAACTACGCGGGAGGAGGGGGGGCCCTGGCCAACAGGTACTTTCTCAACATCTACCCTCTTTTCCTCTTCCTTCCCGGCATCAAAAAGAAACCAAAAGAGCTGATTTCTGCATGGGTAATGGCGGCCATCTTCATTTCTCCCATCCTCATCAGTCCGTTTCTTCACTCCCAATATCCTGCCACTCACGCCAAAAAATTCCCTTTTAAACTTTTGCCTGTGGAAATGTCTCTGGTCAACAACCACCCCACGGCAACCAATCCCAATGCCTTCAGACAAAAAGTCGGCGCACCGGAGGATGAAGCCTGGATGCACTTTCTGGATGACAATTTTTTTCCCAAACGCAATGAGGAAGATGGATTTTGGACCAAGGGAGACCGCACCTGCGAAATGATCCTCAAAACCTGGTTTCCGGTCAAAGAGCTCCGCTTTAACCTTTTGAATAATCCTCGTTCGTCAAATGAGATAAAAGTCAAGGTGGGAGGAAAAACCCAAAAAATCACTCTTGGACCAAACCAGCTCGGCACCTTGAGTTTCCCCATAAAACGTGTGTTCAAAATGAAAGAAAACCGACTCTACAAGATAAAAATCAAAGCTTCCGAAGGCTCCATTCCTTACCTCGAATATCGGGAAAACAAAGAAAACCGCTTTATCGGCGTCTTTTTCGGTGTCGAGATTGTGCGCGGGAACTGATGTGCGGCATCTGTGGTATCGCACACAAAATTAAAGGCCACCACGTCCCTCCTTCACTTGTTGATTCCATGTGCCAGACCATTATCCACCGTGGGCCCGATGATCAAGGTGTTTTTGTAGAGAACAACATCGGTCTCGGCGCTCGGCGTCTGAGCATTCTCGATGTGGAGGACGGCCACCAACCATTGTCCAATGAAGATTCATCAGTTTGGGCCGCTCATAACGGAGAGGTCTATAACTGTCCTGAGCTGAGGGACGAACTCAAGGAGCGCGGCCATATCTTCAAGTCTAAAACGGACACAGAAATCTTTGTGCACGGCTACGAGGAATGGGGAATGGACTTCGTCCAGAAACTGAGAGGAATGTTCGCCACTGCTGTCTGGGACAGAAAGGAAAACAGGCTCATTTTGATTCGGGATAGGCTGGGGATCAAACCTCTCTACTACACTCTTCTTGAGGACCAGACGCTCGTTTTCGGATCCGAACTCAAAACCATCCTCGTCCATCCCAAAGTCAAACGTTTTCTGGAACCGCAGGCCCTAAATATTTTTTTAACACTCGAATACATCCCCGCGCCGTTCTCGATCTTTAAAAACATCTTCAAACTGCCGGCCGGACACCTACTTGTCTAC
>CAZEWV010000480.1:0-2423 GCA_964516025.1 uncultured Eubacteriales bacterium | reverse complement strand
ACTGAAATACAAGCATTTAGGATGGCTTGGGGGATTTATCTCTTAAACTCCTGTTTGAGGCTGGCCCCCATGACAATGATGACCGATTTAAATGGGGTTCCATTTTCTTTGGCCTTCCTTAAATCCTCGGTTGTGGCGAGTGTATTCATTTCATATGCGGGTGGTTCTGCCTGGAGTTTGAGTCTCATGAAGAGAACTTTGATCATATTTGCGCCGGCACACTGTCCACAGGATGTGATGAGTACAGGGATTTCAGTTTTTGGGAGTTCTGCTTGAGGGGAGGCCCCCAAAACAACAGTCCCGGCTGTAAGGACGATTAAGAAAAAAACAGAAAGTATTCTTGCTATCCGAATCATCTTTTTCTCCTTAAAATTGAGGACTAAAGTTAATCACGTATTAGTGTATTTAAAACCTCTATAACCGTCAATAAAGATTAATTGGGGACAGGCCCCATTTTTTTTGAAAAAAAATGGGGCCTGTCCCCAATTAATCTTTATTGAATTTTGTACTGCACCATCTTGTTGAAGAGCGTTTTTCGGCTGACTCCCAGAATTTGAGCGGCCTTGGTCCTATTCCCCCCCGACTCCTGCAGTGCTTTTTCTATGAAACTTTTTTCTTTTTTTTCTGTGATGTTTTGGATCATTTGATTCATCGGCCGTCCTTTACCGAAGAAAAGATTTTCTTCATCCGCAGCCTTAACTCTAATTCTCAACGGCATGTCCTTTTCCTCGATTTGAAGGTGTTCGCTCATGACCAGGGTTTCATAGATGACGCTCTCCATCTCGCGGATATTCCCAGGCCAATCATAATTTTGTAACAGATTGAGTGTCTCCACGGTGACTTTTTTTATGCTTTTGCCCAATTCCCTGTTGAATTTTTCGATAAAATATTCACAGAGAAGAGGGATGTCCTCTTTCCTGTCTCTAAGGGGAGGCACCTGAATAGAAAGGACGGCCAGTCGCCAATAGAGATCTTCCCTGAAAATACCGTCTCTGATACCATCTTCCAGGACTTTATTGGTGGCGGCGATCACGCGTACATCAATAGATATGGTCCGCGTCCCTCCGATCTTGACAATCTCTTTCTCCCCTAAAGCCCGGAGGAGTTTCACTTGAGCTTCCTGGGATAGTTCGCCAACTTCATCGAGAAAAATCGTGCCTTTGTTCGCCAGCTCAAATTTTCCCGTTTTTTCCGATTTAGCATCTGTAAAGGCCCCTTTGATATGGCCAAAAAATTCAGACTCGATCAAATCCCTTGGGATGGCTCCGCAGTTGACAACAATAAAGGGATTGTCCTTTCTCGGGCTTTTAAAATGGATGGCTCTGGCGATCAATTCTTTCCCCGTTCCACTCTCACCCGTGATTAGGACCGTGCCATCTACCTGTGCGACTTTATCCATCATTTGGAAAATGGAATTCATTTTCCCGCTTGTCCCGATGATGTTAGAAAAACTGTAGCGTGCAGAGAGTTCCGATTTCAGCTCACGGACTTCTCTGCGGAGTCTTTTGACTTCCAGGGCTCTGGAAATCAAGAGCAGGAGTTCATCGTTGTCGACGGGCTTTTCCAGATAATCATAGGCACCCAGCTTGGTGGCTTCCACTGCATTCTGTATTGTCCCAAATGCCGTGATAATGATGACCTCAGTCGTGGGTGTCTTTTTTTTTATTTTGGCGAGGACCTCAATACCTGAATAGTCAGGCATATTCATGTCCAGAAGGATGAGGTCGGGATTAAAACTCAGGGATTTTTTTAATCCTTGTTTCCCATTTTCTGCCGTTTGAACAGAATAGCCTTTTTCCTCGAGAAGAAGAGAAAAAATATCCCGGATGTTTTTTTCGTCATCGATGATAAGGATTTTATGTTTCATGATTATTATTCAAGAGGCAATGTGATCAAAACTGTTGTGCCTTGATCCACTTTACTTTTGACCTCAATTTCTCCCTGATGAGCCTCGATTATGCCGTAGCAAATTGAAAGACCGAGCCCTGTCCCCCCTCTTTTTGTGGTAAAAAATGGATTAAAGATGTTGTCCAGTTTATCTTCGGGAATTCCCTCCCCCGTATCGGTGACTGTGACTAAAATTTTATGCTTGTCTTTAGGGTGGATTTCGATCTTTAATTCTCCTCCCAAGTTCATGGCCTGGGCTGAATTCAGCAGAATATTGAGAAAAAGCTGCTTGAGCTGGGATTTATCGCTGTTGAGTAGGATAGGAGTCGTGGGGTAATTGCGTGAGATCGTGATTTTGTATTTTTTAGCCTGAATGGAAATCAACTCGAGGCAGTCCTCGAGAATTTCGATGATGTTATTTTCCTCTTTTTTGATCTCTGAAGGTCTGGAAAAGGAGAGAAGGGCGGAAAGGATCTCGTTAATCCGTCTCGTTTCCTTTAAGGCATTGGTCAGCAGTTTTTTTTCTTTTTCCGCTT
>CAZEWV010000479.1:0-2429 GCA_964516025.1 uncultured Eubacteriales bacterium | reverse complement strand
TTTAGATGAGCCCTTCGGAGATTTTTCCATCTTTCCCACTTTCCTTGTGTCCAAAATGGCACGCGAACATGTGACGGTTATCCTGTCGGGGGACGGTGGAGATGAGGTGTTTGGAGGATATGAACACTATTTGGCCCAAAAGATGGCCAGCCTTCCCCTGATGGCCACCTCACAAAAAATATTATCTCCTCTAATTAAAGGATTCCCTCCTTCGTCTAAAAAAAAGGGGGGATGGAACAAACTCCAGCGTTTTAATCAAGGGTTCTCTTTTCATCCCGCATCGCGGCATTTTCGCTGGATGATGTTTCTATCCGAAAAAGACAAACATTCTCTCTACACAGAGGATTTTAAAAAAGAGATAGGCGGCATCCGCTCCCTGCATGAAGTCAATCCATTTTCTCAAATTTTTCCCCGCCTAGAGACTTATGACTCAATCAATGGAGAACTCTTTCTCGATTTGAAAACGTATCTGGTCGATGACATTCTCGTTAAAGTCGATCGCATGAGTATGGCCTCATCGCTCGAGACAAGAGTTCCCCTTATCGATCATAAAATAGTTGAATTTCTCTTTAAGCTTCCAGGACATCTGAAACTGCAAGGACTCGAGACCAAATGGCTGTTCAAGAAAACAATGGAACGTCTGCTGCCTCGAGAAAACATCTACAGAAAAAAAGAAGGTTTCAGCATCCCTATAAAGCATTGGTTAAGGACAGACCTGAGAGACCTGATGAGCGATACACTCCATGAAAAAACGATCACTCGGGACAACCTCTTCAATTTTAGTCACATTAAAAACATGATGGATCTTCATATCGCTGGGAAAAAAAATTTCAGCCACCAGCTCTGGGCACTTCTCATTTTTGAGATCTGGAAAAAGAAATATTTGTGACGCGGTTCAAGAACTAAATCCGTAGGATTTCTCCTCTGAAGAAATACAAAAAACGTCCTTTGTCTCCGGAACAATCTTGAATTTCTCTGCTACGGGAAGTCCGTATATCCAAACAATTTCTCCGGCCGAGAGAAAGACGGGCCGTTTATCTCGCTCGCGAACAGGGATTCTTTTAGCCCGCATGATCTCTTTGAGCTTCTTGTGTCCTGGAGATCCAAGAGGTTGATATCTATCGCCCTCTCGACGTGACCTAACGGTAAGGGGGAACTTGAGTTTTCCCATATCAAGACAGATTCTTTTAAAATTATCAAACTCCCAGTTTTCGGGTAGGCTGGTCATTTCAATTCCAAAAAAACACATGTCCAAATCTTTGATAACCAGTGAATTTTTCCCTGACCAAGATAGCTCATAAGACAATGTCTCAAGGTCGGCCTTTGGACAAAATATTCTATTCTGTTCTCTTCGCAGAAAACAGTTTTTTGTCAAAGGATATTCCTTCCCCTCTGCTAAACTGAGAACCGCAACGATATTTTCAAACGAAATCCTTCTCAAATCCCCTTTGATTTCTGAAATAAATTCTCTTGTCACACGCCTGGCTAATCCGACCGGCAAAGTGGAGAGCACCTTCGTATCGAGGAAAATCTGTCCTTCACTCCTCTGAACAGCCTTTGGAAGCTCCTTATCGACCAGTTTCTTTAGGACTAACTCGTCTTCTTGAAATAGAGAGGACACTTTTCCTATTCTGGAAATCAAGTGAGGATCAAACTCTTTTAGGATGTAAGGCAAAAGTTCACCTCTAATTCTGCTACGTAAAAACCGCCTGTCCAAATTGCTTTCATCCACCTGAAATTCGGCATTTATGTGTTCGAGATAGGCAGCAATCTCTTCCCTTGTTGTGTAGAGGAGGGGACGGATTATAAGATCGTCGACAACAGGAAAGATTCCGGACAGGCCAGATAGGCCACTCCCTCTGAAAAGCCGCATGAAAAAAGTCTCGGCCTGATCGTTTTTGGTGTGCCCTGTAGCAATTTTGGAAAACCCGTTTTTTTTTGCCGTGTCTTTCAGGAAATCATAACGCAGCTTTCGTCCCGCCTCTTCAATGTTTAGTTTGTGTTCGACCGCATAGGAACGAACATCTTCCGAACTCACAAAAAGAGGAAGAGCTAGTTTTTCTGCAACATTTCGAACAAACAGTTCTTCGTTTTCGGCGTTCTGGCGGAGTTTGTGGTTGAAGTGTCCCAGAGCAAGAGTTATCGGCCACTCCTCTTGCAGCTCTCTGAGCAGATGCAGCAGCGCTGTCGAATCGATTCCTCCTGAAAAGGCAATGAGGATTTTCTCCTCCCTGAGGAAAAGATTGTGTCTTTGAATGGTTTCTTTAATCTTATCTAACAACATCTTTAAAAAACGGAAAACGAAGCGTGTTTTCTAATCACTTTAGGAACTCGTTCTTAAATCACGAAAATGGAGATAATTCTACTTGTACAAAAATGGTGGCGGTGGAGGGACTTGAACCCCCGACACTACGGATATGAGCCGTATG
>CAZEWV010000478.1:0-2431 GCA_964516025.1 uncultured Eubacteriales bacterium | reverse complement strand
CAATCAACGCCGTAAGGAATGGGAGGACACCCTCAATTCGGTCCAAAAGCCGTTCGTCTATGTACTGAAACCTCGGCATGTCACTGACATCAACAGGGGAATTATACACATCGATTGTCGGATCTATTTCCCGAAGACTGGCCATCTTTTTTTTTGCGTAATCTCCAAAAATTCCATCGTATCTGCCATCAAGCTGTTTAAAATATTTCAGGCTCCTCATTCCAGTCGCTGAAAGATCCGTCGCAAGATATGTAAAACTGGATAAGGGCGACAACATAGAAAGATAAATAGAGAGCTTCATTTGACGTTCTACTTTTCGGTTCTGATCATCTCTAATAACTTTGACTTTCGCTCCTTGAATGCGGTTGGCCTCATTCCAAGCTCCCCGCACCGCCTGGGTCATTTCTTCATCGGCCTTTTTGAACTCAGGATCACTTGCAATCTTTCTCTGTCTTTCTTCCCTCGACAGTATTGATTCGTAGTTTGGATACTTCTTTTGGACTTCCTGAGTTCTTTCCTTGGACAATTTTCTACCAAGTGCATCTCTTTCAACATCTAGCAGACGGCTGACTTCTCTTTCAATCTTTATTTTTGAAGGGGTCTTGGCAAAAAAAGATGCCACATACGGCGTCAAACTGGGAATGACAAGGATAAAAAGGACCCAGATAAATAAAGAGGTCATGATCGAGGAAGAACCGGACTTGTGGCGAGAGGAGATCAATATTCCCAGACAGTAAAACAGAGTGACATAAAGAGCAGCAGCAAAAAAGATCAACCCCAATGCTCCCCAGTCACTTCCCTTCCAGGAAATCCTCGGATTAAGAAGTATAACAATCAGACTCAGTCCCAAAGAAAAGGTAAAAGGGATAAGCAGCGTCAAAGTGCCGCCGATTGTCTTTCCCAGTAAAACCTTTGCCCTGGAGACCCTGTTGGAAAGCATCAGCTTGAGTGTCCCCTCCTCTTTCTCCCCACAGATAGCGTCGTAGGAAAACAGAAGCGCAATGAGACTCAAAAGAATGGTCACAATAAAGGTCAGATCGATGAGGGGAAACATCACAGGCATTGGATCGTTGTCAAACTCTTCGATATTCACTTCCAGAGAAATGCCCCTGATCAAACTGTAAAATGCCAGGGGGGGCTGAGTGGGATTAATAATATTCTGGATCCTGTTAAAATGGGCATAATCCCTCAAATAGTTTTCACGTTCTGTCTGTCGTATGGAGAATTCATCCTGTTTTCGCACATAATCATTGGTTAAAATCACCGATGTCGCAAAAACAATGATAACCAAAAGCAGGAATGTCACTAAGAACCGGGACGAAAAAATATTGTTTAAGATCTCTTTCTGAATAATATTTTTTAACATCGTTCTACCTCACATCATATCTGATAAAAGCCGTATAGCTCAGGGCAAAAAGGAGGATATTGAAAAAAATCAACCACATCATGTCAAAAAGAGTTCCTCGAGCAAACACTTCGGACAGATCCCTGTAGCGGTACTGAAAAGCCGGGAACTGCCTGGACTCTCTATCCGAGGCCGCTTCTGAAATTTCCGGGAAAATGCGGTTGTTATAACTGATGACAGCCTTTTTAAGGTTTTCCTCTTCACCTATACCGGTCCCGGCCAGGTCCGTCACAGCATACACGAAGCTGGAGGCAGGGGATATCCTGTTGATGTTTTTTGAGAGTCTGACCATCCTATTGAATTTGTTCCTGTAATCTTCTTCAAGCAGTCCATGTTCGCGGTTAATCAAAGAATAATGATCCGTCCAATTCCTGTCTTGCATCCCCAAGAGAATCTCCCGAGTCCAGATTTGATTTCTCTTTTCACTTAAACCAATGACCGAGGGAACATCCACAAGCTGCCTGGCCAAAAGGTTGCCCAAATTCGGGATCACAAACACCATCAATACCCAAATAAGAAGAAACGCTACTACAGATATGGCGGCTTTCCGCGTTAAGGTAGATATCAGAATTCCCAAGCTGAGAAAAAGGGCCATATAAAAAAGAGTCACACACAATATCAAACCCAGTCTCACCAACTGATTGGAAGAGAAATGAATATCACGGTTGAGGTTCACAAATGAAAATCCCAGCAGCACCACTAATACAAAAGGAATGGATAGACTTAAGAAATTGCCGACCCACTTTCCAACAAGGATTTTAGCTCTTGAAGCCGGATTGGACAGCATCAGCCCCAGAGTGCCCCTTTCCTTCTCTTGGCTGATCTGGTCAAACCCAAACAGAAGGGCCACGAGAGACAAAACGACTTTAACGATATACATAAAATCGGGAGTGGGAAAAAAGGAAAAGACCTGATTTCCGGATTTCTGTCCGGCCCTCACAGTGATCCCTATAACGGTGCTCTCGAATGAACGGCCCATGGCTTCGTCCAATCCCTTGGAAAACATCGAAAGAGGATTAGGTGCAA
>CAZEWV010000477.1:0-2436 GCA_964516025.1 uncultured Eubacteriales bacterium | reverse complement strand
CCTCGGATTTAAAGAGAATGGCCTGCTCCTGTTCAGAAATTGTTCCATCCCAACCTTTAAAATGTTCAAAGCTGCTTTCTGCTAAATAGGTGGCCGCTTCTTCCAAGTCCACCCCAAGATTGTAGATATCATTTCTTTGAACGGCCGCTGCCGCCGTAAAAAATCCGGCTGAAAAAAGAAGAATTACAAAAGCTATGAATTTTCTTTTTGACATTATATCCTCCGTTTTCTGACTCACTACAAAAAATAACCCACATATGTATGAAAGTCAATTCACCTTGTAAGCATGTTAGCATCCCCATTTCCGTGATTTCTAGTCACTTCACGGAGAACTCAATCTTGAAATCATGGAAATGGAGATGCTCCCATGTATCTTGACTGTTGGTGTCTTCAATGCTACCTTTTGTAAGACTCACATAAATCATTAACCTGAGGAGAATACCTTGACAACTGACGATCAACTTGCAAAAAGATACCAGCGTATTCATGGGCAGCTGGAAGATCTTCTAACGAAAACCAAAAATACAACAGCACGAATGTCAACGATCGCCGCCCTCCTCCATCATAAATTTGAAAACTTTTTCTGGACAGGATTTTATCTTCTTGATAATGGGGAGCTGATTGTCGGACCCTATCAGGGACCTCTAGCCTGCCAGGTATTAGAAAAAGACACCGGCGTCTGTTGGGAAGGAATTCGAGAGAAAAAAACAATTGTCATTCCGAACGTCCACAAATTTCCGGGACACATCGCATGTGACAGTCGATCCAATTCAGAAATCGTCGTCCCGGTTCTAAACAAAAAAAATGATCCAATGGGAGTTCTGGATGTGGACAGCCAGAAACTCAATGCCTTTTCTAAAATCGACAAAGAGTGGCTGGAAAAAATTGTCCTTTTAATTTAAACAGACAAATAGAAGACAAATCTGTTTTAAGGCCAGAAAGAGCCCGTCAATATCCGCTTCCTCCCCGAGGCTGTGCTTAAAACGGCCGTACGTCCGTCCCAAGTTGACAGAAAGAATTCCCATTTCGGTCCCGACATTGGCATCTGTCGAACCTAAAGGATCAACCTTTATGTTTTGGACGTTGAGATACTCAAGAATATCCACAACTGTTTTAATAAGGAACGAATCACGAGCCCCGGGAATCTGATGAGCCCTGGCCTGTTCATTCAAGTCGATATCCACCTCAACTCCTTCTTCCTCTGCCACCTCACGGCAAATCAATTTAATTTCTTTCTGAACTCTTTTCAATTCTCCCCCATCCGGAGAGCGGAGATCAATTGAGAAAAAAGATTCTTGTGACATGGCGTTTTGCACCGTGCCTCCTCCGATTATACCGATGTTGAGTATCGTCCATTTTTCCAGCGGTTCTGAGAAAAGATTGATATGATAAAGTCGTTCTATGGCCTTTGCCACGGCCAGATTGGGATTGGGAATTCCACGGCTCAACATTGTGTGTGCTCCAGGACCGCGGTACACCACACGACCTCCGCCAAATCCAAGCGCTCCGTAATGAACTCCACCGAGGTCTCCATCCAAAGCGATGACCAGATCTATCTTTTCCGGAATGTTTTCCATAAAAGCCCTCATCCCGTCAAATCCCAACTCCTCCTCCACAGTAGCGACAAAATAATAGGTGTTTTCCGGATTGAATCCTGCAGATTTTAGAGCCCGCACACTCCAAATGAGGTTAATAAGGCTGGCGGTATCGTCTCCCACGCCAGGAGCCTTGAGCACGTTTCCTTCCCTTTTCACTTTTATCTCCCAGAGATCCTGGAACACCGTGTCCATATGAGCTGGAACAACTATTTTTTTTCCTCCTTCTTTGCCGAGCCATATTCCGACAACATTTCCTGCCTGATCAATAAAGACATCGTCCAGCCCAACCGCTTCAAACTGTTTTTTCATAAAAATGGCTCTCTTCTCTTCAAATCCGGAGGGAGAAGGAATTTCTGTGAGAAAAATCCATTCCTCAATAATTTTCTCCCTGTTGACCGTGATAAAGTTGAGCACTTTTTTTACAAAAGGGCGCTGGACAATATCCACAGTGAACAGAGATTCCTCTCCAAAACTTAGAGAAGACAGCAATATTAACAAGGAAATATGTGCAGCCAAATGTTTTCTTTTTTTCATGTTTTCTCCTAGTGTGCAGGAGGACTCCCGCCTCCTCTTCGGTTTTGTCGATATCTTCCTGCAAAGCATTATTTCTTTTTAATCTCGCTATTTTTTCGCTCAAACACAATTTTTCCAATCACCTCTTTGATGACCTTCACCGCGGCTGACGCAGTAATTCCGCTCTTATCACGATCGGGATTAACTTCGACAACGTCCAAACCTACAATTTTCGCCTTGAGTTGATGAATAATATTAACCACCTGCCTCGTCGACAGTCCCCCCGCTTCATGATGGGAAACACCGGGCGCAAACGCGGGATCCA
>CAZEWV010000476.1:0-2452 GCA_964516025.1 uncultured Eubacteriales bacterium | reverse complement strand
GAGAAGGAAACGATCTCTGGCTGGAGATGAAAGAATCCGGGGTTATAGATAAAACAGCGCTTGTCTATGGTCAGATGACCGAGCCTCCGGGAGCGAGACTCCGGGTTGGCCTTACAGCTCTGTCGGTCGCCGAATATTTTCGTGACGAGATGAACCAGGATATCCTGTTATTTATTGACAACATCTTTAGATTTGTCCAGGCTGGGTCCGAAGTCTCAGCGCTTCTTGGACGCATGCCCTCTGCTGTGGGGTATCAGCCTAATTTGGCTACGGAACTGGGTGAACTGGAAGAACGGATCACTTCGACAAAGAAGGGCTCCATCACTTCGGTTCAAGCTATTTATGTGCCGGCTGACGATTTTACCGATCCGGCTCCGGCAACAACCTTTGCTCATCTTGATGCGACCACAAACCTTTCCCGAGCTCTGACAGAAATCGGCATCTATCCTGCTGTGGACCCCTTGACTTCTTATTCTCGAATTCTAGATCACAGGATTATTGGAGACGAACACTATAAAACGGCCCGTGATGTCAAAGAAATTCTCCAGAGATATAAGGATTTGCAGGACATCATCACCATTTTAGGGATTGAAGAGCTGTCCGAAGAAGATAAGCTTATCGTTGGGCGTGCGAGAAAAATACAGCGGTTCCTTTCCCAGCCGTTTCATGTGGCCCAAGAATTTACAGGGCGCGAAGGCAAGTATGTGACAATAGCGGAGACGGTTAAGGGTTTTAAGGAGATCATCGAGGGTCAACATGATGACAAGCCCGAACAGGCGTTTTATATGATGGGAGGGATCGAGGATGTCGTTGCCAAGGCCGAGGAGCTGAAGTCCATATGAGCGAAGGAGTGCCTAATTCTCTGAAACTTAAAGTGATCACTCCCGATCAACTCCTCGTGGATGAAGAGGTACAGGAAGTGGGTCTGCCTGGTTTGGATGGTTGTTTGGGGATCCTTCCCGGACATTCCCCTCTCTTAGTGACGTTGGGAGACGGGGACATCACTTATCGGATATCGGATAAAGAGCAGACATACGGAGTAAGCGGAGGATATGCAGAGGTCCATGCAGATAGAATTCAAGTTTTTACCCGGTTAAAAGACAAGGGGCAGGAATCGGATGAAGGCCGAGGATGAAACCCTGGATGCATTTTATCACGGACGCATCCAAGTCCTCCAGAAATGCAGAGGATACAGATTTGCCCTGGATGCTCCCCTTCTTGCCGATTTCATTCAAACTACTGAGAATGATGAACTGCTGGAGTTAGGTACAGGGAACGGCATCATATCTCTTCTTCTCAGCATCAAGCCCTTTAAGCATATCACGGCTGTCGAAGTCCAGGCCTCTCTGGCAGAGCTGGCAGTGAGAAACGTCAAACTCAACCATCTTGAAAAAAGGATGAGTATAGTTGAACAGGACCTGCTGCAATTTTGGCCGGAGAAAAAATACGATGTTATTTTTTCTAATCCTCCTTATCACAAAAGGTCTGAGGGCCACCTGAGCCTCTCAAAAGAAAAATCTGTAGCCAAACACGAGTTAAAGTGTACGATTTTTGATATAATGCAGAAGACTTCAGTCCTCCTGAAGAGAAGAGGGAGGGCCTATTTTGTGTTTCCCGAAAGGAGAAAAGACGATTTGACAGAAGCAGTGAAAAGGAACGGTTTAAAAATGAAATCTAAACGGTTTGTCTATGCGCGTTCAAAAGGCAGACCAAATCTCTTTCTGGTTGAGTGTGACTTTCTTTCCCAGAGCGTACAACAGCAACCCGACCTCGTCCTCTATGACGAGGAGGGAAATTACTCTCAAGAAACACAAGAAATATTTTCAGGGAGACTCTATGCGTCGTCTTTACAATAATCTCATAGGTCTGTACAAATACCGGGTTCTCATCCAGAATCTGGTGAGCCGTGAGCTTAAGGCCCGTTACAGGGGAACGGTGCTTGGTTTCCTCTGGTCGTTTGTTAATCCTTTTCTTTTGATGGTCATTTACACCATTGTCTTTGGTCTTATCATAGGACCAAGAGATGAGGCTTTTGGAAACAGCCCCTGGTTATATGCTCTTTTTCTCTTCTGCGGTGTCCTTCCCTGGACATGGTTTGCCGCGTCGTCCATAGAATCGGCCAATGTTTTGATGGTGCAGGGCAATCTGATAAAAAAAGTTCTATTTCCCGTAGAAATTCTGCCTGTTGTTGTTGTGATCAGCAATTTCATCCATTTTATATTCGGGCTCCCCATCCTTTTTATTTTTATCCCCATCCTTGGCAAACAATACACCCTGTTTTTACTCTTTTTACCCGTGGTCATTTTGGTCCAATTTGTGTTTTCTCTTGGTTTTTCCTTCCTCGTCTCGTCCCTGACTGTTCATTTTAGAGATATCAAGGATATCCTGACAAATCTACTGACATTCTGGTTTTTTGCCTCTCCGATCATCTATACTATGTCACTCCCGGCTA
>CAZEWV010000475.1:0-2453 GCA_964516025.1 uncultured Eubacteriales bacterium | reverse complement strand
AAAAAGGTATTTTGATTGTTTTTGAAGGCATAGATGGATCGGGAAAATCGACTCAAGTTCAAATTCTCCGGAAAATTCTAGTAGACAAAGGACTGGATGTTGTCGACTTCAGGGAACCTTCCCAAAGCCCATGGGGGAAAAAGATTAAAGAAAAAGCGGCTTTGCCTGATTCTCTCTCTCCTGAAGAGGAGCTGGAACTCTTTGTGAAAGACCGTAAAGATAATGTCCAAAAAAATTTAAGACCGGCTTTGGCCAAGAATAAAATTGTTCTCTTGGACAGATATTATTTTTCAACCATGGCTTACCAGGGTGCTAAAGGCCTTGATGTGGAAAAAATCCGCAAAATGAATGAAAGTTTTGTTATTCGTCCTGACATGGTTTTTATTCTGGACGTGGATGCAGGAAAAGCACTTCACCGTATCCAAGATAGAAAGAACAAAGACTTACTTTTTGAGCGTTTAGGTTATCTTGTTGAGGTCAGAAAAAATTTTAGGCGCTTTGAAGGCGAAAACATCTTTCATATAGACAGCGAAAAAACTCCTGAGGAGATAAGCAAATATATTTCCTCTGTCGTATTCAAATATATTAATAATGACTTACAAGTATCTTAAAAATACTTATGTAAGAGATGGTGTAGTCTTGCGGCATTTGGTTTATATCTGCTATATTTGATTCAAATGACTGAGAAAAAAAGATTGACTATCAAGATAATAAAACCCGTGTTGAAAAATATAAGCTTTAAAAAACTGAATTGGAAGAGGATTCTAAAGATATCTTTTTTTGTCTTTTTGGGATTTTTGGTCGTAGGATCCGGAGTGGCCATCGGTGTTTATAAAGCCATCATGCAGAATCTCCCTGATATTTCTCAAATTGAAGAAATCGAACCCAAAATAATTACATATATCTTTGCGAGAGACGATGAAGTTATTGAAGAGTATGCCGAAGAAAAAAGAATTGAGGTCAAGTTCGAGGATATCCCGGAGATTTTGATTAAAGCCATCATTGCAACTGAGGATCCAAGATTTTACAGCCATAAAGGCATCGATTATCGTGGGATTTTACGGGCGGTCAAGGCTGATATCAAACTCATTTTTACTCCAAAGAAACTTCATGGGGGAAGCACCATAACACAGCAGCTCGTTCGCGAACTTCTGCTGAGCCGAGATCAGAAACTGCGCCGCAAAATCAAAGAAGCCATTCTAGCCAGACAAATCGAAAGAAGGTATTCAAAAGAGGAGATTTTTGCCTTTTACTGTAATCAGTTTAACCTGGGCAGTGGAGCTTATGGTGTCGAGGCCGCATCGCGGCTTTATTTTGATAAGAGCGTTTCAGAATTGAGAATGGAAGAAGCCGCCCTCATCACAGGCATATTTCGAGGGCCATCACTCTACTCACCTTACAATAATCCTGATCTGACTCTCCGCCGCCGCAACTTTGTTTTAGGCCGGATGGTGGATCAAAATGTTATCAGTGAGGAAGAGGCGGAAGAAGCCAGGAGTAAACCTTTGGGCGTTCTCCCTCGCTACCGGAATGTTTCTGAGTTTGCTGCCTACTTCAATGAAGAAGTCAGAAAGTATATCAAACAGAATTATGGTGACGATGCACTCTATAACAGCGGACTCAAAGTGTACACAACTCTTGATCCGAAAATGCAGGGTTATGCTGAAGATGCTATTGTCAATCAACTCCGTACCCTGGATAAAAGGCAGGGCTGGAGAGATGATAAAGAAAACCTTCTTGATAAAGGCGAAGAGAATCTGGAAGAGATCAAACCGGGTACAAAAATGCTGTCTAACTGGCTAAGGCCGGAATTCCAGGTAGGAAAAGTCTATGATGCCGTTGTCTTATCGGCAGAGAACCAAAAAGCTACGGTGAAGATAAAGGATTATTTGGGTTTTATGGACAATTCGGATATCCTCAGTTGGACAAAGACCAAAAATCTTAAGGACCTGATTCGAAGAGGGGATGTCATCAAAGTCAAAATTAAAGAAGTGGATGAAGAGAAAAAAGAAATGCAAGTTTCTTTGGATCAGGAACCGGTTTTAGAAGGTGCATTTTTGGCCATCGATCCCATGACTGGTCAGATCAAAGCCATGGTCGGAGGGTATTCCTTCGAAAGGCTTGAATTCAATCAGGCCACACAGGCTCTCAGGCAGTCCGGTTCTGTGATAAAACCACTGCTCTACACCGCCGCCATCGAAAACGGATGGACTCCCTCCAGAGCTGTTGTGGATGAGCCTATGGAATTTCCTGACAAGTGGGCGGATATCCCTTACGCACCGAGGAATTATGACCGGAAGTATAAGGGTCGGGTTACGCTGCGTGTGGGGATTGAACAGTCACGGAATGTTGTCACGACGAAGATATTGGATGATATCTCCCCCCAGACAGGTGTCCAGTACTGCCGGAAGTTTGGGATCACATCACCGCTCCGTCCTTATCTGTCCCTGGCT
>CAZEWV010000474.1:0-2460 GCA_964516025.1 uncultured Eubacteriales bacterium | reverse complement strand
ATTGGATTTCTTCCTGAAAATCCATATTTTTATGATTATTTGACCGCATCCGAATTTCTTCGCTTTTACAGCCAACTCTTTGTGATCCCCGAGTTGGACAAAGAGAAAAGAATTGAAGAGCTCCTTCAACTAGTCGACATGAAAAAAGCAAAAAACCTTCAGCTCCGCAAATTCTCACGGGGAATGCTGCAGAGGATAGGGCTCGCCCAGGCTCTGCTCAACAATCCCGATCTCGTACTTTTAGATGAACCTCTTGGAGGCCTCGATCCGTTGGGACGAAAAGAGGTTCGAGATATCCTCGTCAGGCTTAGAGAAGAGGGAAAGACCGTCTTCCTCTCTTCACATATTCTTCAGGACATTGAGATGATCTGTAACCGGGTGGCCATACTCGTAGATGGAGAGATCGTCAACCAGGGATATTTACAGGATCTCATATCAGAAAGGATACTCTTCACAGAAATCATTATCTCGGGTCTCGGCAAGAGAGATTTAGATGAATGGGGCGAAAGCTTGTCGACGCCTGGAGGAAAAATCCTACTGAAAATCCATGACGAAAAAAAGATACATTCCCTATTCCGGCTCATCCAAGAAAAAGAAGGAAAAATCCACTCCTTGACTCCCAGATCAGAAACTCTTGAAGACCTGTTTGTGGGCATGGTGAAAAAAAATGAAAATTAAAGCCATCGCGCTCAATACCTTTAGAGAGGCTATCCGAGACAGAGTTCTCTATCTTCTCCTTTTTTTCGCCCTCACCAGTCTTTTGTTTTCCCGCCTTTTAGCCCTCCTGACTGTCGGCGACCGGATCAAAATCGTCACCGATGTCGGATTAGCCTCTATTTCACTCTTTGGAGCCTTAATGGCCATTCTGATGGGCACGGGTCTTGTCTATAAGGAGATCGACAAAAAGACCATCTACACTCTTCTGTCTAAGCCCATCCATAGACACCAATTTTTGCTGGGAAAATATTTCGGTCTCGTGTTGACTTTGTTTGTCATGCTGTTTTTAATGACTGCGATTTTTTTCATTATTTACTTTCTCCATGCCCTCAAAATAGATTGGTCTATGCTGATTGCACTCTTTTATATTTTCCTTGAACTTTGTCTCATCACAGCCGTGGCCCTCTTTTTCTCATGTTTTTCAACACCAATCCTCAGCTCCATCTTCTCTCTGGCCTTCTACCTTATCGGTCATTTGAGCTGGGGCCTGGAAACTCTTTTGGAAAAAATGGCACCTGGAGTGGGTAAAGTGACCGCTCAATTTCTCTACCTCTTTCTCCCAGACCTTGAAAGTTTTAATTTCAAGACCGAAATCGTTCACCATCTCCCCATTCCTCCTCAAATATTCATATATCCAACCATTTACGGTATTTCTTATACAGTTTTTGTCCTTTTTTTGGCCATTCTTGTCTTTAGAAAAAGAGACTTTATCTGATCCCATGAAAAAAAGCTTTATCATTGTTATAGTTATCCTAAGCTGCACGGTATTTATGGCCCTCAAACTCAAAATAGATGGCATCCCGCGCACGAAAGTTCCGGGATCCTCCATCATCTACGTACCCTCCGGAAAACACCTGAAGTTTGCCTCCTTCGGCAACTCGACTATGATGGCGGATCTTATCTACATCTGGGCCATCCAATACTACAGCAGCTATAATATTCCTAACCGATTTGATTATCTCGAGCACATTTTTTCTATCATTTCCGAACTTGACCCCAAGTACCTCGATCCCTATGAAGTCGGTGCACTCATCGCCTTTTTTGAAGCCAAAGACGTGGAATTGGCTTTTAAAATTCTCGATCTGGGCTTGAAAAATAATCCCGATCAATGGATTTTCCCATTCCAGGCCGGACACTACGCACAGATGTATTTGAAAGATTTTAGTATAGCCAGAGACTACTACGAAAAGACAATGAAGATCGAGGGTGCACCCTCCCAAACAGAAAGACTTGCAGCCAATGCCACTTTTAAAATGATGGACTTTGAAACAGCCTGGCAAAGCTGGCGGGAAATTTATCAGACTGCCACAGACGAAAGGATCAAAAAAATCGCAGCCAATCACCTCTACAATGTCAAGGCATCTCGAGATATCGAGCTCATTAAAAAAAATCTTGATTTGTACTCAGAAAAATTCGACCGCCTCCCCCTCAACCTAGAACAGCTTGTAAGGGAAGGCTTTCTCAGCCGTGTGCCAAAAGATATGGACGAGAAGGACTATGTTTATGATCCACAGACAGGAGAAGTCAGGGCTATAACCGTATGGTCGAAGAGATAGTTCTGATCACACTTTTTGGCCTCGCCTGGGGTAGCTTTCTGAATGTAGTCATTTACAGGCTCCCCCGGGATATGAATTTCAGCAAACCTCCATCCAGCTGCCCTGAATGTGAAACAAAGATCAAATTCTACGACAACATCCCTATCCTGTCATTTATTCTTCTCAAAGGAACATGCCGCCACTGCAG
>CAZEWV010000473.1:0-2468 GCA_964516025.1 uncultured Eubacteriales bacterium | reverse complement strand
TGGTCCTTGTGGCCTTGGGGGTTCGAGTCCCCCCTTCCGCACCATCCTTTAACACAGACATGTGTCTTCCCCAACAGACATGGTTGGACTGTCCAATCAAGGCATCTCGAGTATTAAAGAAGGATACTTAAAGGAATTGAATTATTTTTCTATTCCCTTTATCGTAGAGGTATGGTGTGATGCCCTTAGAGCAGGTGCAAAACAAAATTCTTTAGGAGTCTTGATTGAAAAAGACAGCCACTTTTGTTCTTTTCCTCCTGCTCGCTCTGATGATCTCTGGAGAGACGGCACATCAAAATACTCAAAAACACAGTTTTCCTGAGCGGTATGCAAAATGGCTAGAGGAAGAGGTTGTCTACATTATAGCTCCACTAGAGGAAGAAGTATTTCTCCAGCTCCAGTCTGACCGGGAAAGGGATCTTTTTATCCAGGCATTTTGGGCTCAGCGCGATCCATCGAAGGGTGACAGTGAAAATGAATTTAGAAAAGAACACAACCGCCGTATCAATTATGCCAATCAGTATTTTGGCAGAGCCACTCCCAAGGCCGGATGGAAGACTGATCGGGGGCGCATGTATATCATCCTGGGTGAACCTAATGACCGTATCCGGTTTGAAGGCAAGAATCAAGTCTACAATACCGAAGTTTGGTTTTATCAAGGGCTCTCAAAAGTGGGACTTCCTTCCGGATTTAATCTTGTTTTTTTTCAGCAGGGAGGAGCGGGCGAATACCGGCTCTACAGTCCCTTAAGGGATGGACCAATGGCGCTTCTCACGTCGAATTTCGGTGACCAGTCAGACCATCTATCCGCCTACCGGAGGCTCCGGGATCTCGAGCCAGAATTGGCAAATTATTCTCTTTCTCTAATTCCGGGAGAAGGGCCGGATATCTCGGGACGCCCAAGTCTGACGTCAGATGTGCTTATACAGAGGATCGAGTCCAATCCCGCAAGGACGATTAAGGATAGATATGCACAAAAATTCCTCGATTACAAAGATATTGTCGAATTGGAATATACAGCCAATTATATCGATAGTGACTCATTGGTTAAAGTTATCAAAGACCCATCAGGGATCTATTTTGTCCATTATGCCATCGAACCTGAAAGACTCTCGGTCAACCAGTTTGAGGATAAATACTACACCACTCTGAAGCTGAACGGTTCGGTATCAGATTTGGACGGAGAAACTATTCATCAGTTTGAAAAAGATATCAGTTTAGAATTCGATCAAGAGCAGATTCTACAGATCAGTCAACGTCCCCTCAGTATCAGGGATATGTTTCCTCTAATTCCAGGCACGTACAAGGTGTCCATTCTTGTCAAAAATGAAGTCTCCAAAGAGTTCACGTCACTGGAAAGAAATTTGCTCATTCCAAGCGAAAAAGACTCTCTTCAAATGACCTCTATTCTTTTGGGATACAGGAAGAGAGACAACCCGCCTCCAGAGAGTCGGCTCCGTCCTTTCCAAATGGGGAAATATCAGATTTATTTTCACGCCAAGAGAGTGTTCCTCATGCAGGATGATCTGGTGTTGACGTTTCAGATACACGGAATGTCCCAGGAGTTGAAGGACAGAGGCGAGCTCAAATACACTTTTTTAAAAAACGAAAAGGAATTTAAGAGTTTTACAAAACGGATAGCCGAATACGTCGAAGTGCCTGATTTTGTCGAGCAGATATCACTCCAAGAGTTTTTCCCTGCGCATTATCGAATTCAGGTGACTCTCAGTATTGAAAAGCAGGAGGTCTTGTTTGAAACAGATGAATTTGATGTCACCCCTGTTGAGTCCATCGCACGCCCTTGGATTTATTCTCAACTCTTGGCGGCGACGGATGATCCGGTCTATGCGTACGTTATTGGCCAACAGTTTTTTAACAGCGGTAAAGTGCAAGATGCCCTAGAATACTTAGAAAATGCCTACGGCAAAAAGCCGGATAATGAGGTATTTGCCCTAGGGCTGTCCCGAATCTATGCGGAGCTAAAGGAGTATACGAAAATTGTCTCGATCTTGAAATCCTTCATGAGTCTTCCTGAATCACCGTCCTATGATGTTCATTTCCTACTGGGAGCAAGTTACCAGAAATTGGGAGAGTTTGGTAAAGCCATTGAAGTGTTCGACAAGACCATCCTACATTTTGGCGTCAACTCCCTTGTTTTAAATGCCTTGGGCGGGTGTTATTATAGATTGGGACAATTATCCGAGGCCCTCAGTGCCTGGGAAAAATCCCTGGAGATGAATCCCGAGCAGCCTGAGATCCGAAAAAATGTTAAAGTCATTAAGGAGAAAAGATGATCCTTATTTATCTAAATAAATCCAAAATAAAATCTAAGAACCCACTGGATTTGTCCATCTCTTTATTTTTGATTTTTTGCCTCCTCATCACGGCCTCTTCCTGCCGTTATTATGCGCTAGAAAAAAAACTTAATCCTGATGATGCCGATTTTATCAGTAAAGTCAGATATATAA
>CAZEWV010000472.1:0-2470 GCA_964516025.1 uncultured Eubacteriales bacterium | reverse complement strand
TTGACGTGATCTTCATCCACAACCACAAATTCTAAAGGCTGCCGATTGGCTCCGGACGGAGCCAGACGGGCCGCATCAACCAGTTTTTGGAGCGTCTCTCTCCGAATAGGCTCTTGTCTGAACTGCCTGATAGATCTCCTCGAGAGAATCAATTCATAAAGGCTCATGTCTCTCTCTCAACCCTCTGCTAATATTGCACTCAAAGTTTTGTTGTACTCCCGGCTGGCATCATCTGGAGCAACTAATTCAATCTGATTGGGGCTGCTAATTCCCAGCCCCACTTCGACGGCGCGCTGAATCTGTTCCTGTTGAAAAATCTTTGTTCCCATAATGGCATCATTTGAACCCAAGTCTTTAAGGATGGCTATCCCAACAGCGTCAACGGCCACACGATCTGTTCCCGCAACAAAAACATTGGCCTGTTTTCTGGTTCCGCGGCTCGGTCCGCCGTCAACAAAAGCCTCCACTCCGTCCAGGACAATGAGCTGTGGAGTGTAGCCTTGATTGATTTCCGCAATCATGCGGCGCATGTCAGGAGAACGGTGCATTCCTCTCATTAGTGTTTTAGGTGTCAATCCTACCGCCAACTTGAGAGACAGAGTAAAAACGCCTCCGGATCCATGAGTTTTCAGACAGCATGTCGAAACAAAATATTCCGCTTCCACAGCAGGGCGAGGGATAGAAAAACCATTGCTCCAGTGGGTTCCAGGGGGATTAAATGCAATCCAATCCTTCTCCTCCAATTCTTCGAAATTTATGACCGTGAAATCCAGGTCAGAGGCCATCTGGAAAATCCCTTTTTCTTCCATTACTTTTTTTGTTACAGGAAAACTTCTCTCCCCTAATGTCAGATTCACCGCTCCGGATTGATGCATCTCTGAAACCAATTGGCTCAAGGTGTCGTTATGAGTAGAACCCGGTGCTGCATCTGCCGTATTGAAGTTCGGCTTAATAAATACCTGCTTTCCCTTTGGCGAAGGAAAGTTCAGAGTTTTCAATACCTGACGTACTCCTTCTTTCCGGTCATCCGTTTTATAGACGACAACCAGAGTCTTTCCAACGTTTTCAAAGGACATCAGAGAACCAAGGTTGACGGCATGGAGACCGGCCAGTCCGACCGCTGAACTTTTAATAAAGTCTCTTCGATTCAATTTTTTTTCCATGTCTTCCCTCTCCTTTGTTGGTTTCTTCAACTTCATTGGATTTTTTCAAAACCTACCCACGGCTGGCAACCCAAAGAGAAAAATCGGTTTCCGATATGGCTCCGCTCATACGATCTCTTTCGCTACCTCTCTGGATAATAACAAATGTGGGTACTCCTTGAACACCGAATGCCTCTGCCAACTTTTGGTGACTATCGACATTGATTTTTACAACCAAAATTTCACCGGCTCTTCTCGCTGCAAGACTCTCAACGATTGGATGCATCATATTGCAAGGTGCACAGGTCGGAGAATAAAAATCTACAAGCACCGGCAGTGAAGCCTTTTGTAACAACATTTGTACCTGCTCAGGAGTCGGTTCAATGACTGTTCCCGGTTTAGGAAGCAGACTCTTACAACGTCCGCACACAACCTTTTTATCCAGATTTTTAATAGGATAATTGTTCGTGGCTCCACAAAACAAACAATAAACTTTGAGTTTTTCAGTCAACACTTACTCTCCAGATCTGCTCTCATTTTGAAAATTTGAATATAGCACATGCCTGAAAACATCACAAGAAATTAGGGCCAGGCCTTCCAAACATGAATAACTTTCTACAGAATAAAATTAATATCGAGAAAATTGTTCATGTTTGGAAGGCCTGGCCCTAATTCTTCATTCATTGCTTTTTTGAGCCCAGGGAATTACAATGCAGCAGAGTGAAAACTCATCTTTTTGAGGAACACATGAACAAGCTTGATGCTATTTTTTATCCAAAATCCATCGCCATTATCGGAGCCTCACGGAAACTAGGAAGTGTAGGATATTCACTACTGGCTAATTTGATCGACAGCCGTTTCCGAGGCATCGTCTATCCCGTCAACCCTCTGGCTAGAGGCATTCTAGGGATCAAATGCTATCCCAATGTCATTGAAATTCCAGATGTCATAGATTTAGCAGTAGTCGTTGTTCCTCTTCGATTTGTCCCGGAGGTTTTGGAAGAATGCGGAAAGAAAGGGATCAAGGGAGTCATCATCATCACTGCCGGATTTAAAGAGATAGGAAGAGAAGGCATAAAGGCTGAAAAACTTGTTAAAGACATCTGCAAAAAATACGGCATCTCCCTTGTCGGTCCAAACTGCTTGGGTGTGATGAACACATCTCCTAAATCATCTATGAATGCCACATTTGGCACACAGATGCCAAAGCAGGGGAATATTGCCTTTTTGTCACAAAGCGGAGCTCTCTGTGTCGCTGTCCTGGATTATGCCAAGGAAGCCAATGTTGGATTTTCTATGTTCATCAGTATGGGAAATAAAGCGGGAGT
>CAZEWV010000471.1:0-2472 GCA_964516025.1 uncultured Eubacteriales bacterium | reverse complement strand
GAATTTTAAAGACTACAAGATTCCCACCATCCAAGAAATGGATTTTCCCATTGACTTGGATTTTATCGAAATTCCGGATGAATTCGGGCCCTTTGGGGCCAAAGGAATTGCCGAGCCGGGATTGGTTCCCACGGCTCCGGCCATCGCCAATGCCATCTATGATGCCGTCGGTGTCCGCATCCGTGACCTTCCCATCACTCCGGAAAAAGTACTGGCCGAATTGAAAAAACTCAGACTGTCTAAAAGATGACCATTCAATCAATCCCTCTCAGTCCGGTCGAATATATTTTTAAGGCTTTTTAGCCTATGCCGATGTTTTCCAGTGCAGCCATTCTACAGGCCGAGCAAAGCGTAGAAGTTCTCATCGCCAATCCACCTCTGTGAACTTACTTTTGAGGTCATATTGACAGCTGTAACTCTTTCATGTCACAATAAATTAGTTTAAGAAAGGAGTTAATAAGATGTATATTTTGACTTCATTTTCGGGATTTTCCCAACGAACAACCCCGGTTTCCTCCATAAATATTCCTTTGTGGGTTTTTTGGCTTTTGATCGGGCTCATTGGGGCCTTGGTTATTCTCCTTTTTATCCGCGACAGGAAGCTTCGTATGGGCTTAAAAAAATCATTTTTAACAGCAAGACGCAGAGTAAAGAAGGTGCAAATGGAGAGCCGGATTAAGAAAGAAAACAAGGAGAAAGAGAGGGCATTAACTGAGCTAGGACAGAAGGCTTGGAGTATCGGTGTTAAACCAAAGCAGGGAGAAGATGTTATTAAGAATATTGAATCTCTTGAGGAGAAAAAAACGGATTTACTCAAAGAAAGTGCAGGTTTTGATTCGGAAATGGAGAAGCTACAGGAAACACATGAAAAATATAGAAAGGACGAAGAGGAAAAAATTAAAGAGCAGGAAGAGCAAAGAAATCCTCATGTTGAATACTTGAGTCAGATAAAAGAAGATTTAAAGCAAGTCGAAGCCGACTTGAGCCATATTGAAAAGGAAGTCCGAACCGCAGAAAAAGTAAAGACAGATGCGGAGAAAGACATCGCAAAAAACGAGGAAAACAGCGAGCTATCAAACGAAATAAGGCAGATCAAGATTGAAGAGCTGAAGGCCAGAGTCTTCGAGTCGAACAAGAAAAAAGAAGATCTCGAAATAAAACGGCCTTCCATCCAAGAGCAAAAATCTAAACTTTTGCAGCAGAAGACCGATGAGCAAGACAGGATCAAGGAATATGACCAGGTCATCACAACATTTCAAGAGGAAATAAAGGAGCGACACAAGGCCTCCGAAAAAGAAAAGAAGGAGTTGCAGAAAAAGAAGGATGCCCTATCGGATAAAAACAAGGAGATTGAGGAGAAAAAAAAGCCTCTCTTCGCTCAGTTGGGAAAGTCCCTATTTGAACAGAGGGTGGAGTCCCCTGAGTTGACAGATACCTACAAGCGGATAGAAACCATTGATAAGGCTGTCCAGGAGTACGAAGAAAAACGCCAGGAGCTTAAATAATAAGCGGCCTTAATCGTCAATCCCATGGGGAAAGTCTTTTATTCCCAATTATCCTGGATTATTCACGAGTCAAGGTTGCCGTAGATGCGAGGCGCGGCGGATGAACAAGTTATTTGGTATCGACCTTAACAATGACGGCAGCGGCTGTGTCTCCGGCGGCACAGCCATCGAAGAGGCCGTATCCTCCGCCTTTGAGCACGAGTTCTTCGATCAATTCGATGATCAGCCGGGTGCCCGTCGGTCCTTGAGGGTGACCCCAAATTAAAGAGCAGCCATAATTATTCATATCTTCCAGCTTGACGCCCATCTCACGGGAAAAATAGATATCGTTGACAGCAAAAGGATTGTGTGTCTTAATCGCGTCGATATCTTTGATCTCTATATCGGCTGCAGACAGGGCTCGTCGGGCGGCCGGGACGACAGCCTTGGCCATGAAACCCCTTTTTGCCCTGGCCTCGGCGTAGGAGATGATCCTGATCTCGACATTGGGATCGCGGCTGAGCTCTCGGGCCTTATCTTTGGTGGTGATGACGATACCGGCATTGCCGTCAGCCGGGTAAGTCTGAGTGCCGAAGGTCACCGTTCCCTTCACTTGGGCGGGTCTCAGTCTGGACAACGCATCGGCGGTTGTCGGGAAAACGCCCTCATCTCCGCTGACTGTGGCCAAAACTTTCCGGCCGGAATTGTCCTTGACATCCAAGGGGACGACCAGAAACCGGTGAAGGAAGGCCCCGTTATCCTTGAGCGCATCCTGGTACTGGTTGAACCTCAACAGGGTTACCTCATCCTGCTCTTCTTTGGTTATCCCGGCTTCGTTGGCCACGTTTTCAGCGGTTTCGATCATGGCGTTTTTTGCGTAGGGATCATAGCCAAAATTGTCCAAGACCCAATCCTCCTTATCCCCGGTTCCGCCTGTACCCAAAGGATTGGGATAATAGATATGCGGACCGTTGCTGGTGCGGTCACA
>CAZEWV010000470.1:0-2477 GCA_964516025.1 uncultured Eubacteriales bacterium | reverse complement strand
ATTCGGATGCGGTCAAATAATCATAAAAATATGGATTTTCAGGAAGAAATCCAATGCGTTCTTTGGCTTTAAGAGAGAGATGTGGTAGATCGAACAGGTTAATATCCCCCTCTTCAGGAAAAATCAATCCCAGGATGCATTTGAGAGTAGTGGTCTTTCCTGCCCCATTCGGGCCGAGATACCCGAAGATTTCACCCTGCTCTACTTGGAGAGAAATCCCCTTAAGGATTTTCTTTTTTTGGAGAAGGAAGCCGGTTTTAAATGATTTGTGAAGGTTATCGATCCGGAGTGCTGTGACCATAAACTCCTTTTCATTATATAAAATTCGTCACCAATTTCAATAAAAAATTGGGGTCAGACATTTAAAACATGAATTATTTTGATAATTAAAGGGATAATTAAAGGGACATCATACTTAATTTTTTTTATTTGAATTAAGTATGATGTCCCTTTAATTATCCCTTTAATTATCAAAATAATTCATGTTTTAAATGTCTGACCCCAGTTTACGGGAGAACTTTTTTGAGGGATTCTGGGGCTATGGTGATATAGAGATCGCTGCCAATGTAAAGAAGGGGCTGAACCTTTGCTGTGTCGAGGGCTCCATCCTGATTGAAACACCCTTCGTCTTCATGGACGGCCAGGACTTCTCCAACAAAGAGATCATGATCTCCAAAGGGCCGGATATCGAGAAGCTTGTTTTCGAGACAGACATATGCGCAGGTAAGGATGGGGGAGTGGATTTTTTTTGAGGGAGCCAGCTCGACTTGAAATTCTTTTATTTTATTCGTGTCGTGCCCAGAAATTCTTCCCATCTGCGCGGAGAGTTTCACCCGGTCAATGCTGATAAAGTTAACGGTGAATTCACCTGCTTGAGAAATGACTTGATGTGTGAACCGCTTTTTTGATATGAGGACTCCAAAGAGTGGAGGATCGAAGGACAGGGCCGTATGCCATGCACAGGCCATGTAATTGATCTGCTCTTTAAATTGAGCGCCGACGATATTTACTGTGTAAGGATAAAAATATTGAAAATTGTCCAGGTTTGTGGTGATTTTTTTCATGTTTTCTTTACTCGAATGATGAGAATGTTATGTTAATCCCTCGATTTTCCGGGCGTTTTTAAGAAGCCTTTCCTGGGTGAAGAGATGTTCCCGCTTGAGAGCAAGATGGCGTTTCAGCTGCTCTGCGATGTCCTCGTTTGAGATTAAAGGGATAAGTTTTTCGTACAACACGATCAGTTCTTCTTCTGAAGGGATAAGTGTCTCAAGGGCACTGAGCCGGTCTTCACCGGGATAAATGGAAGGCATCGGACTTGTACTTTTTTCCACTCCATCGGCATTTTTTTCTGCATTTTCTATTTGGATGACATCTCCTAATTTAATAAGAATCCCTGCATTTTTGTCCCAATGACGCATGTGATCGATAGAATTCTTGAGAAATCTTTGGCTGAGATCCTGATGTTCACTGAAATCGATGACATACTTCAGATAGCGGTGAAGAAGCTCATTTTCGAGCCTCATGATCTGATGGAGAGTTTGGACGTTCTCTTTATTTGAGGCGTCCGGGTTGGAGGGAAAACAAAGGGTTTCTTCTTTTCCTTCATCTTTCATAGAGCCAATCATGGCTTCGAACTGCTCGGCATGGCGGACTTCGTCGTAGGAGATGTTGAGAATCATATTTTGAATTTTCGGGAAGGTTCCGGCTTCAAATTCAGTGGTTTGATAGAGATGAGTGACAAAGTCTTCGGTCTTTTTGTCCCGATACAAATTATCGATAACCTTGGGGAATCGTTGCACTATGTCAGTTTTAAATGATGGAGTGCCGCCCAATTGTTTTATGATGATACCGAGTTGAAGAGAATGATACATTTCATCAATGCCGATCTGAATGGTTTGTGCTCGTGTGTCCATAGCCGTTTTGAGAATAGGATCGTGGTAGAAGAGTTTTCCCTTGGGCATGGAATAGGCATGGATAATGTATTCGAAGCTCACGGCCCATTCATGTTCCAGCGCAATATTCAAAAGCCGAAGAACGTCTTCTTTAGTCTGAATCCTTCCTTGTTCTTGCATGCTTTTGTCTCCTTGAAATCAAAGAGTGCATTATAACCATATAGGGGTGAAAAGAAAAGGTGAGAATATATCACCTCATATTTCATCGTGAGAGGTGATTGTGCCAAAAATAGAGGTGTGACATTATTATATCGATTTAGAAAGTCTTGGCGCAGGAAATGACTCCCATCCAAGGCAGCGCCAAGGTTTTGAAAAGGGAGAGGAAGGCTAATTCCTCTCCCTCCCTCCTTTCAGTCTGACCTCTCACGAAATAAAAGTTCGAGGTCAGACCTTTCTCTCCCTCCAGTTGCATTTAATAGGAATTCATTGTAAAACGTGTGCGTGAGCACTCCCAGATTTAGATCAGATCTTGATATAATCCCCACTCTTTATAAAGGAGAAAGGGTGTTTGTTGTCAAGGATTCC
>CAZEWV010000469.1:0-2489 GCA_964516025.1 uncultured Eubacteriales bacterium | reverse complement strand
GATCGTTCGTGATGAACTTCATGGGCCGATGCCTCGCATCTGTAGCAACCTCGGCTCGTGAATAATACAGTCTATATAATCTTTTCAAGCCTGACTTTACGATTGAGTTTGAGACTTCCTCTCTTAATAACCTCGGGTGAGAGAAAGACCTGGTCTGCTTCCTTGTCATGAAAGGAAGAGATTTTTGTATGCACTGAGCGCAGTCCTCCCAACCAAACACGTGAATCGCTTACATAAATGACATCCCCTATCTCTGCTGAAAGAGCATCCGCCACAGCAGGAGAAACACTCACTTCCTCGACCTTATTGTCGGATACAGGAGTCGCAATGACTTTTTTCCCTTCCTTCTCGTTCACCTCGCCACCTTTAAAATTCCTCTTGGCCGTATCGAGTGTCCCCACAACTAAACCCCGGATATCTTTGCTCGATCGCCCACGACTGAAAAGGCTGACACTAATTCCGATAATCAAGCTCCCGGCAAGTCCGTACAAGGCTCTCATGTATTTGAAGCCCCCTACCGGGTCCACACCATGAGAAAAGGGAGCGATTAGAAGGGGCCAAAGGAGGGACAGGCCGACCAAAATCGAACCTCCCAATAGAGTCCAAAACGCAGCCTTGGGAGTAAATCGTTTCCAATAAGCTGCCAATACAATGGTCACAACCATTGGCGGTGTTATAGAGGCCGTAAAGGCCCCATGGGCCACATAGATAGAGCGGAAAGACGCAAAGACCGGAACAAGAATCAACCCAAGAATGGCGGCCGAAAGCGAGACAATCCGGGCTACACGGAGATAATGTCCATCTGACGCACCTCTAACCATATATGGCTTGTAGACATCATTGACGGCAACGGCCGAGACGGCATTGATCAGAGTGTCGATTGTCGACATCAGTGCAGCCGTGAGCGCAGCCATAATAAAACCAAAGACGCCCGGTTGGCAGACCTTACCGGCAACCTGGACAAAAATCTGATTGGGATCCACGTTGGAGGGAAGCAGCCCGGCTGTGACCATGGACCGCCCAAGCCAGCCCGCATTGGATACGGCAAAAGCCGCAAGAGGCATTAGCACCAGAACCAGAGAAAGAAATGTTTTTTTTATCTCTTTTACGCTTTTAAGGGAGAGAAATCGGAGAATAAAACCCTGATTCATCATATATAGGGCAAAAGTGTTGGAGATGCCGTCCTGCCAGAAGACTCCGACAAAATGAAATTCATGCGGTTTGTTAAATTGTGCAAAAGGGAGCCTGTGAAGAAAGGGAAGACCCTTCCAGAAATTGTCCCATCCTCCCAGTACATTCAATCCAAGAAAAAACAGCACAAAACCGGCAATCAGGAGAATAACACCTTGGGCCAAATCGGTCATAATCACTGAGGTCTGCCCGCCAATCGTGACATAGACGGCACAGACTACAGCGACAATGACTGCGGACACAAAGATATCGATGCCCAACATGGCATTGAGAGCGACTCCCATAGTGTAGAGGTTGATGCCGATATAGCCGACCATGTAGATCAAAACGAGAACCGTCGCCACAGCAGATGTCCGTTTATCGAACCTCTTTTTAAAGTAATCGGGGACAGAACCGATACGGCCAAAATAGAGAATGGGAAGCCATCCCAGGAGGAGAAAACTCATCACAATCCAGTCATTGAGATAGGACATCGAGGACGACATCCCATACCTGAAACCGGCCGCCGAATATTTGATAAAACTGTAGGACCCTACGACAGTCGCCACACAGCTGAAGGTGATGAGCCACCAGGAGAAACGCTGCCCTCCAAAAAAGAAATCTTTTGTCGTGCGCGTAAACTTGGCAAAAAAGAACCCGAAGCTGAAAATGAGGACAAAGTAGCCGATGATGACCAAAAAATCCAGCTGGGTTCCCACTATCGTTGTCGTGTTCATATTAATTATTTTGCGCTCGCAAGGATGTGCCAGATAACTTGGACGATCAGGTACAGAAAAAAACCGAGAATCATAAAGAAGGAAACAAGACGGTCAGACTTTCTTTTTTTTGAATAATCTCCGGATTTCCAGGAAAGAACAAAGCCGAGAAAAAAGATGATACCGCCGATGAGAAATTGATAGATAAGAGGCCAAATGTTCATCTCCAAATCGAATAAAAATATTTAAAAGATAAGAATTTCCTTTTTGTGGTTGCTACAAATTCTTGACCATAGTCCATAATCTGCACCCACTCATACCCAGAAAGGAGCTTATCACAGTTAAAACGATTAGGGCAACGGCTGGAATAGAGAAAATAAAAATAGAAATCTCAAAATCATCAAGGTTAAGACAGACTCCGCCCTCGAATCAGCAAAAAACAGCCATGGAGTCCCTCAGAAATACTCCTCTCTCTCTTCGGCTGCCATCAAGAGTTCCTGCTGCACAACTTGAGACGGAGGAGGCCGTTCGGCCATGAAGGTGAGCTTGACTGATCTTTAACAGTAATAAAATTGATCTTTTTTAATTTCAACAACTTAGAGA
>CAZEWV010000468.1:0-2493 GCA_964516025.1 uncultured Eubacteriales bacterium | reverse complement strand
AGTAAAGAAGATATCCGCAAAAAGGACGAAATCATTCTCGTCGAAGGATATACGGACTTTATGTCTCTCTATCAATTTGGAATCAAAAACTGTGCGGCTTCTCTGGGAACCAGCTTGACAACAGATCAGGTCAATATAGCTCATCGATTCGCTCCGGTCATTACGACCTGTTTTGACGGAGATGTTGCCGGAAGAAAGGCCGCGCTGCGCGCCATTTCTCTCTGTTTTGAAAAAGGCGTTCAAATTAAAATCATGATACTTCCCAAGGAATCGGATCCGGACAGTTTCATCCAAAAACATGGTGCAGGTGAATTCGAATCCCTTAAAGATAAAAGCAGTCCGGCGCTCAAGTATCTGGTCGATTTCAACAGTCATAAGAAGGACATGAAATCTCCGGAGGTGCGAACTCAAGTTATAATGACTATTAAGAGTGAGATTGATAAAATAACCGATCCTATTTTAAAAAGTCATTACATTAAGAATCTCAGTGAATATCTTTTTACTGATGAAAAAGTTATCAGGTCCATTTTCCAACAGAAAATTGAAAAAACGAAGGCTCAAAAGATGACCGATTTTCTTCCTGCTGAAAAAAGACTGCTTCAAATTATTTTCGAAGACAGTCAGATTGCCGCAAAAGTGTTTGATATGATGCAGAGCGAGGATTTTCTAGGTTTGAAGAGCGAAGAGATATTCTCAGCATTAAGGGATGTCATTAAAAATAAAACGCCTGTAAATTTTCCCGAACTCATGCAAAAACTCACCCCTTCGCTCTTCAGTTCCCTGTCAGAAATTCTTGTTGAAAAAGGACAGGAAGCCACGACAGAAGAGGCGATGGATTGCGTGGAGGCCCTGAAGCAGCATTCTCTCGAAAGAAAATGGAATAAACTCAACACTCAAATCGCAATGATGGAAAAAAAGGGAGAAACAGAAACATTGGCATCATTTTTAAAGATAAGACAGGAAATTACAGAAGAATTATCGACATTTTCGCAACGAAACTAATTCATTTCTGTTAAAATAGAAAGAGATTCAGGAGTATTCATTGACAACCGAAAAAAAGATTCAAAAAGATGAAATTAATCAACTCATCGCAAAAGGAAGAAAGCAGGGTTATCTTCTTTTTGATGAAGTGGACAAAGTTTTTAACAACGAAAGCGAGGAGCGTAAACAATTTGATACTTTTCTTCTCACAATCGGAAACTTCGGAATAAAGATTCTCGATAAGAAAAGAAAAGGGCAACCAAAAAGGAGAAAGAGCGACATCGTTTCTCTGGAAGGGCTGGAGCGGACAACCGATCCCGTTAAACTTTACCTGAGAGAAATGGGCAATATATCCCTCCTTACAAGGGAGGGAGAAATCGCGATTGCCCGAGAGATCGAAAGAGGTGAAAAAAGCGTTATCAAATCCCTCTCCAAAACCCGGCTTGTCTTGAATAAGGTCTTGGCCCTTGAAAATGAGATGGATGAAGATGAAGAAATCATCCTGAAGATGTTTGAAACAAGTGAAGAAGATATTGTTGAAGGGAGGCTTGAAAAAAAGAAAAAGACCATCCTTGGACAAATCCTCCAGATCCGAAAATTGGGAACTCAACTAAACAACATCCCTAATTTAAAAAGAAACGCCACTAGCAGGGGTCGTATCATCGTCAAGATGAGCAGCATCATCCGTGATCTCAATATCCGCCCCAACTACAGAGAAAAAATCATCGTCATCCTCCGCGAAAGGCTCCGAGAAATCAATTCCCTGGAAGAAAGCAAGGAAGAATTGCTTATCCAGCTTAATCAATCTACCAATAAACAAACGAAAAAAGAATTGGATCAAATTATCAAAGAAACCAATGTTGCAATGAGAGCCCACAAGCGTGAAATCGGACTCGACTCTCAAGGCCTTCGAAAAATCCTGCGGTCGATTACGACAGCAAAAAAAATAAGCGAACAGGCAAAAAAAGAACTTGTTGCAGCCAATCTCCGTCTCGTGGTTTCTATCGCTAAAAAATACAGCAACAGGGGACTTCAGTTTCTTGACCTCATTCAAGAAGGGAATATGGGTCTAATGAAAGCTGTGGATAAGTTTGAATACAGAAGAGGCTATAAATTTTCCACCTATGCAACCTGGTGGATCCGCCAAGCCATAACCCGCGCAATTGCCGACCAGGCCCGGACAATACGTATCCCCGTTCACATGATCGAAACAATCAATAAACTCATAAGAGTCTCACGGAGTCTTGTTCAAGAAATCGGTAGAGAGCCAACAAGTGAAGAAATATCCAAAAAGATGGATCTACCCATCTTTAAAGTCAGGAAAATCATAAAAATCGCCCAGGAACCCATCTCACTCGAAACCCCGATTGGAGAGGAAGAAGACAGTCATCTCGGTGACTTCATAGAGGATAAGGTCCTTCCCTCTCCTCCGGAAACGGTCATACACATCAATTTACGAGAGCAGATCGATGGCGCATTAAAGACACTCACGGAACGTGAGGCCAAAGTCCT
>CAZEWV010000467.1:0-2497 GCA_964516025.1 uncultured Eubacteriales bacterium | reverse complement strand
CAAGAATGAGAAGCGTGAAAAATACGGGTTTATATATTTTTTTTATCGGCATAACAAATTTTTACGACCATATCTTCACTGATATCTATACCACACATCATAAACCAAGTAAACCCTAAAAAAGTTTCCCTCTCGAGGAAAACCACGAGTAGAAACGGAGATACGATGTCCATCCTTCTCTACTGAAGGAAAAAAATTTGATGAGGTCGTGTCTTTTAATTATAATGGTTTTTCTAATTGTTGAGGAGGAAAGAGAATGGGTGAATTTTCAGATTTTCGAAGCGATACGGTCACGCATCCTACCCCAGAGATGAGAAAGGCCATGGCTGAGGCTGTTGTTGGGGATGATGTATTGGGTGATGATCCCACCGTACACAAACTCGAGGAACTGGCCGCAGAAATTTCAGGGAAAGAAGCGGGTTTGTACTGTCCCACCGGTACTATGGCCAACGCCATCGCCGTAAAGGTTTGGACCCGAGAGCTTGAAGAAGTCATCGTAGAGGCCCGTTCACATATTTACAATATGGAATCAACGCATATGACGTTTATTTCAAGGGTCACTCCTCGCCCCATCACTTCAGATAGAGGGGCTATGGCTCCGGAGGTTGTAGAGCAGAATATTAAGAAGCCCTCTGTCCACATCCCGCAAACATCTCTTATCTGCGTGGAGAATTCGCATAACAACTGGAGTGGAGCTGTTGTTCCGATAGACAATCTTAGATCTCTCCGTGAGATTGCGGATAGACACGATCTCAAGATCCACTTTGATGGAGCACGTGTTTTTAATGCTTGTTTTACCTCTGGCATTTCCATCAAAGAGTACGCGGCTATTGGTGATTCGATCATGTTCTGCCTGTCCAAAGGACTCTCTGCTCCTGCAGGATCAGTACTCCTTGGACCAAAGGACTTTATTGATTTCGGCCGCAGATTAAGGAAAGCGCTGGGAGGAGGCATGCGTCAAGTGGGTGTTCTTGCTGCACCAGGGATAGTGGCTCTAACGGAAATGAGGGATAGGCTTCCTGAAGACCATGCACTCGCTAAGAGATTGGCTGAAAAAATTGTCGGCCTTCCCGGTATAACACTCGATCCTGATCTCGTCGATACAAACATCATCATTTTTGGATTCGACCACCCCAAATACACCATTCCGGAGGTTTTGTCCGAACTCAGAGAAGAAAAAGTTTTAGCTCTGGCCACAACTGGTGGAATACGGTTCGTTACCCATAAAGATGTGGACGATAAAGACCTGGAAAGGGCAGTCAAGGCCTTAAAGAAGTTATTGACCTGAATCCTGATCTCCGAATAAAGAGAGCGCGACCAGCTCTACAATATCCCAAATCTTAAGTTCGTTTTCTCTATCGGTATTTTTGATAGCATCGTCGAACATGGTCACGCAGAAAGGGCAGGCCGTGGCAATCCATTCGGGATGTGTCGTGAGTGCATCTTCCAAACGCCGGATATTGATGCGTTTTCCGATTTTTTCGTCCATCCACATCCAACCGCCGCCCGCTCCGCAGCAAAAGGAGTCCTTTTTTGTTCTCTGCATTTCTTGGAGTTGAAGTGAAGGGATAGAACGGAGCACATCTCTTGGAGATTCGTAGATACCGCTATATCGGCCGAGGTAACAGGGATCATGATAAGTCAGTTTTTTGTTTAATGGATAATTGAGCGCGAGAGCTCCTTTTTGGATTTGATGCTCGAGAAAAGTTGTATGATGTTTAACCTCAGCCTGGAAACCAAGTTGTGGATATTCATTTTTTAGTGTGTTGAAACAGTGGGGACATGTCGTAATTATCTTTTTAATTCCGTACCGTTTAAATGTTTCGATGTTCGTTTGGGCAAGGATCTGAAAAAGGTATTCATTGCCGACACGTCTTGCCGGATCTCCACAGCATCCCTCTTCCATCCCTAGGATTGCGAATTTTATTCCGAGATGTTTCAGGATCTTAGCCATGGCCAATGCGACTTTTTTGTTGCGGTCATCATAAGATCGAATACACCCCACAAAGAACAATAAATCCAGATCTTCTCCCTGATTTTCAGCCATAATGGGAATATTCAGTTCTTGGATCCAATCGGCTCGTGTGTCATGTCCCAAACCCCATGGATTGGAATTTCTCTCGAGACCTTTGAAGGCTGCCGTCAATTCCTCGGGAAACTGACTCTCCATGAGCACCCGGTGGCGCCTCAAATCGATTATTTTATCGATGTGTTCGACATAGACAGGACAGTGATCCATACAGGATCGGCATGTCGTACAAGCCCATAGCGAGTCTTCCTCTATGACTCCTTTCATCAGCTCGACCTGGCTTTCTTCCTGTTTTCCATCTGCCCTTGACTGAAGGATCTGGGGCGCTCTTATTTGCATATGTTCCTTGAGATCTTGAATCAATTTTTTTGGCGAAAGGGATTTTTCAGTCAGATAAGCCGGGCAGTGATCTTGACACCGGCCGCATCGTGTGCATGCATCCAGATCCATCAGCTGTTTCCATGTAAA
>CAZEWV010000466.1:0-2500 GCA_964516025.1 uncultured Eubacteriales bacterium | reverse complement strand
TCTATTTATTGTACCCATTTGAACTGAGTTATGCTACATTATTGTCATGGTCACAAAAAGGAGAACATATGAATTTCTTTCATTACTATAAATCTCGTAAAGGCGAAATGCTTAATCTGTTGAAGGAGCTTGTCCAACTTGAATCCCCTTCGACGGATAAAAAAGCTGTGAACAAATGTTCCTCTTTTTTAGTCCAGGAATTAAAAAAGAACGGAGCCAAAGTGACTCGATTCCCTCAGGATGAGATTGGAGATCTCTTTGTAGCAGAATATCCTCCAAAGAAGCCTAAAGAGCACAAAGAACAGATATTACTGTTGACTCACATTGATACGGTTTGGCCTGTGGGCAAAATCAGCGAGATGCCTTTTTATCTTTCAGAGAACAAGTTATTTGGACCCGGAGCCCTGGACATGAAAGCAGGCATCGTTATGGCCTCAAGTGCTCTTAAGACACTGAATGACCTCAACATCATCCCTGATAAAAAAATTGTTCTTTTTGTGAATTCGGCCGAAGAAATCGGTCACAAAAATTCCTATGAAATCATACAAAAACTCGCAAAAAGATCTGCGCTTGTGCTGTGTCTGGAGCCCGCAATTCCAGGTGGAGCGTTGAAGATTCAACGTAAAGGGAGACTGACCATCCAACTCTCAGTCACGGGAAAATCTTCACACGCAGGATATCCGGAATTGGGAGTTAATGCCATCGAAGAGTTGATGTTTCAATGTCTCACTTTGAAAAAACTCAGAACAAAAAACACAACTGTGAATATCGGATTGATCAATGGAGGGGAAAAGAGCAATATTGTCGCTGAAAAAGCCTCCGCCGTTCTGGATATCCGTTTTTGGAATAATGAACAAAAAGAGAACATCCTTTATTTTTTCAGGAATCTGGCTCCTCATTTGAAGGGCGCAAAAATTAAATACAAAGTCGAAAGCCTGACTCCTCCCATGGAACAGACGAAGGGATCTCTACAACTCCTGAATGAAGTCCAAGAAATTGCGGCTTCACTCAACCTGACGTTCGAAACAGGAAAATCCGGAGGTGGATCGGATGCTTCCATTGCATCCAATATGAGGGTTCCTACTCTGGATGGTCTAGGGCCTGACGGAGATGGGATGCATGCCGAGCACGAACACCTCATCCTTCCCTCTTTGATTGAAAGGACAGCGTTTTTGACTGAACTTTTGTGTCGGCTTTAGTGTTTGAATGGAGCACATTTTTTGATAAAAAAAAAATACCTTCTCTCTCCAGGCCCCACTCCGTTGCCGGAAGAAGTGCTTTCCTTAGCTTCTGAACCCATTTTTCATCACAGGACTCCGGAATTTTCACAGATCTATATGGAAGTCACAGCTGGGCTGAAATATGTTTTTCAAACGGAAAACGATGTTTACATCATGGCTTCAACAGGTTCAGGAGCTATGGAAGCCGCGGTTGTCAACACCTTAAGCCCTGGGGACAGGGTCATATGTATCAACTGCGGAAAATTTGGGGCAAGATGGGCCCATATTGCCAGAGCCTATGGTGCCGATGTCAAAGAAATTGTTCTCGAGTGGGGGGATAATTTTTCAAAAACCCAATTGGTTGATGTCATGCAGGAGGTTCCAGAAGCAAAAGCCGTTTTTTCAACACTTTTTGCAACCTCAACAGGCGCACTCTACGATATCCAAGGATTTGGAGAAGTGGTGTCTCCCACAAATGCAATTCTTGTTGTCGATGGAATCTCGGGATTGGGGGCCACTCCATGCCCTATGGATGACTGGAATATTGATGTTCTTATTTCAGGCTCACAAAAAGCATTCATGACTCCTCCAGGATTGTCTTACATTTCATTCTCCAGTAAAGCATGGAATTTTGTGGAATCATCTTCCATGCCAAAATTTTATTATGATGCCAGAGAATACAAGGAAAGCTTAAAAAATAAAACCAGTCCCTGGTCCCCTGCCATATCTCTTATTCTGCAGCAAAAAAAATCTCTAGATATAATAAAATCCATTGGTCTCAATAACCTTATTCATCACCACCAAATCTTAGGGAACGCCACTAGATCCGGTGTTCAAGCCATAGGGTTAGATTGGCTCCCCAGATGTCCGGGAAATGTGCTTACGGCTGTTAAAGTTCCTGACGGAATCGATGGAATAAAGCTGGTTAAGATTATGCAGGAGAAGTACAATGTCTATATCGCAGGTGCTCAAGGTCCTCATAAGGGCGATTTTTTTCGGATCGCTCACTTAGGATATATGGGTGGGTTTGATGTCATCACAGCGCTCTCAGCCCTCGAGATGACGCTTTTGGATCTTGGTTATTCATTTGAACCGGGGCAAGCCATCAAAGCTGCCGAAAAAATTATACAGGAGAACTGGCAATGAAAAAAATTTTAGTCGCCGACGCTTTGAATCCTGAGGCATTTGAAGAGCTTCAAGCCATCAGTGACTTAGAGGTCACACTTAAAACAGGAATGGACGAACAGGAGCTTATCCGCACCATTCCGGACTACAATGCC
>CAZEWV010000465.1:0-2519 GCA_964516025.1 uncultured Eubacteriales bacterium | reverse complement strand
TTGGTTGCAGAGGGGGGAGTGTTCCGATAAAATTAAAGTTCTGAATAAACATGAAGAATTTATCAGAAGTGCACACGGTCAAAGGGCAGAAATTTCTCCTGAAGGTCGAGACGTCTCACGACCAACCCAATTACCAAAAGTATGAGGATCTTCGGTTTGATATCTGGGAAGAACCGAATGACAAGATGTCCGGCACACGGAACATGGTCTGTGAAAACTATTTTTACGACGGGAGCGCCCTGTTTATTGCTGCCTATGCGGCAGATAAGGATGGAACATTTATTGAGGACGAGAAGTATTTTGTGGGCTTTTCCTACGGCTTTGTTGGGGTTGAAGATAAAAATGTCGGATTCAGGGATCCGGATAATCTTGTTTTTTACTCAATGTACACAGGTGTTAGGAACACGTATCTGAAAAATGGACTCGGCATCCTCATCAAAGAATTCCAGAAAAAGATGCTGCTAGACATTTTTGGCGTAGGTACGGCGTCCTGTACTTTTGATCCGCTGACAGGAGTCAATGCCTACCGGAATATCCATTTTTTTGGAATGGATGTTGTGGATTACAAAGTGGCCCATTATGGATCTTTTGGAGGCCGGTTGAACAGAGATGATGTTCCGTGTGACCGGTTTTATGTTTACTGGAGACTTAAAAAGGACATCCAGAGACCGGAAATTGAGATACAGAAGCTGCTCGACGGCGACCACCTTGTTTTATCGTCTGAAATCCGGGAAGTTGAGGGAAAAGACGGATGTGTTTCGCTTGCCGTCCCTAAAGATCTGAACTGCGGTTTGGAAAAGGAATTGTTATTCATCGAGATTCCGTACGATTTTTACACCATGGTCCGAGCGACAGATGTTCCCGATGAAACGATAAGAAAGATTCCCCTGGACTGGCGGCTAAAAACACGAAAAGCCTTTCTGGCTCTTTTGGAACGCGAGTATAAAATCATTGATTTTTTGTCTGTCCGGCAGGAAAAGAGAATCCGTGATTTTTATGTCCTAAAAAGAATAGAATAGAGATTCATTCTTAATTATTTAAGGAGGTTTGATATGAAAAGATTTGGATTAAAAATGCTGGGGATAGGGTCTTTAATGATATTGATAACATTTATATTCAGCCCTGGTTTGGCGGCCGAAGAAGAGGGAAAGCCGCTCGTTCTTCAGGAGATGAGCTGGAAAGATGTCCAGGAAAATGTAAAGCAGAACGACATGGTGATTATCCCTATCGGCTCTACAGAGCAGCACGGTCCTCACCTGCCGCTGGGGACGGATTCCTATATCGGACTTGAAGTTTCACGGATGATCTCGGCGAGAACCGGAGTTGTAGTCGCCCCTGTTCTCTGGTCAGGATACAGTGTGTATCACTCGGGTTTTCCCGGAGTCCTGAGCCTGAAACCGGAAACCATGGAGCAGGTTCTCTACGAAACCGCAACCATTTTAATCAAATATGGTTTCAACAAGATCATGTTCTTTAACTCTCACGGCGGAAACAGAGTGGTTGAAAACAAGGTCATTCACAGGATAAATCACACCACGGAAGCCATTGCTGTTTCTATCGGCATCGGCAGTCCCATTCAGAAAGGCGACGGCGAGGATGATGTTTTTTTTGATAATCATGCCGGATTGAGCGAGACATCCTGGATGCTTTATGTCCGGCCCGATCTAGTCAACATGGAAAGGGCAGCAAAGGCGGAGATCACGTTCACTCCCAGGCAAAAAGCTCTTCTTGAAGCGGGCCGCAAAAATCCCGATTTGATGATGGTCTGGAATACTCTGCTTGGAGTCCCGGTGGAGACCAAGAAGGGAGGGGCCAGCCATGAGCTTTCCAGCAACGGCATCTGGTCTTTTGAGGACCCAACTCTTGCGACAAAAGAGCGCGGAGAAAAGGCTGCGGAGAGCATGGCCGATTACGCCGTAAAATTTATTGAAGCCTGGAAGCAAATTAAAGAGTAATTGGTCAAACACTTTGAAATCATTATTAAGGAGAGAGTCTGATGAAGGAGATTAGCAGAGAGGTTGAAAATGTCATCAAAGAAGCCATCCGGTTGGAAATAAACGGCCGCAAATTTTTCATGCATGCCGCCGATATCACCGAGCATGAGAAAGGAAAAAAAATGTTCCGTTTTCTTGCCGACGAGGAAATCAAGCACATGGAGGTTTTCGGAAAGCTGTTCAGCCAGATCTTGGAAAGTGAGGACTGGAAGCAGTATGTCAGAGATGAAGAACTCAGGGGAGAATCTCCTCTCGTAGAAAGATTAAAAGACAGAATGAAAAATGAAGAGGGAAAAGGAGAGGTTGAAGCTTTAAGAGTCGGCATGGAGCTGGAGCAAAATGCCATAGATTTTTTTAGCAAGGCGTCCTTTGGTGCCGATGACTCGACGGCGAAAAAGATATTTCGGGAGATCGGCGAGGAAGAAAAGTTTCATTTCGATCTGCTTCAAGCGCAGTATGATTCGGTCACACACTCGGGATTCTGGCTCGGCAGCGCTGAATTTCAGATGGACGGCAAGTGGTAAT
>CAZEWV010000464.1:0-2521 GCA_964516025.1 uncultured Eubacteriales bacterium | reverse complement strand
TTTCTCTGTTTTCTCTGTCCATAAAATCCGGTTTTTCTTTCGACTCCTCCACCTTGCTGCTCACAACCATGAGCATTGCACTTTCGACAACAATTCTTGGATTAATTATGAGACAAATTCTTCTGAGCATGAGTGTCCCTCCTTCTGAAGACTATCTCTCCCTCCTCAAGCAGATTCAAGGCCAGACACAGAATCTTCAGGGAGCTTTTGATCCCGTAAAAAGTCATATTACAAAAGCAATAAATGAATTTGAGACAATCAAAAAGGCTGTACTCGAGTGGGACAAAAACGTCGTACCCCAGTCGGTAGAAAAACTCCGTCAAAAAATATTCGTAACTTTGGAAGGAACATTTTCAGAAAAAATTAAAATCGTATTGGATTCTTTGTCTGATTTTTATCTTGAGGATCATGAGACCACCATCGGACAAATTCTCCCTGATAGTTATAAAGCTGAGGTTTCTGAGAGGATGGATAATTTCTATAGAGAAGTCATGGATTCCTTGAAAAAAAACACAGAAGAATTCCTGAGCTCGCTCAGTCAGTTGTCACTCCAATTGAAAAAAAAATTCCAGGATGAAGAATCAGAGGAACATTTGAACCGGGTAAAAAAACTGATCCACTCCTATGAAGTTGAGTTAAAAAATCTATTAAAACCTCTGGAAGACAAGCTCTCTCATCCGGACAAATGAAACATCAAAAAAATATTATTGGTTGGACTCTTTTTGAGCTTGTCGTTCTTCTCGCATTTTTTGTCTATCCGAGTTATGTCTCCAGACAGGAATCCTCCAAAAAAGAGTTTCAAAATCTTCAAAATACTTTAAATCGCGCCTCACAAAAAATTCAGAATTTAAAGGAAGAAAGCGGTGAACTTAAGACAAAGCTCGAAGATCTTGGGAAAAAAAACCAATTAAAATCTAAACAACTCCCCTCCTGTATTGAAAAAGGCTTAGGTACTGGTTTTCTTTTCCAAGTGAAAATCATCGGTGAAGACAAATACTATATCGACAACAAAGAGTTCACTTACCAAGAAATTCTGAAGTTTTATCAATCTGATATTGAATATGCCAAAAAAAACGGGTGTGTCCAAAGCATTTGGGTCGAATCCGATACGGACATAGACGCCACGGCTTACATTGCAGCCTTAAAAAAAATCCAGATGAGATTTTACACAGCATTGAGATAGCCACCCCCCATTCCATTGACTTCAACTATTTCTTATGCTAAATTCTCTCTAGATTATTTGTTGGTAGAAATCACATGTATGTCCCATAAATTGGTGTAACATCTAAAAGAGAGAACGTTCAGGAGGAAGGGGAATGGAAAATCAGGACAAATCCGACACACTAACCACATCGGATAACAGAACAGGAGCTGGTTTAGATATTGGCACGGCCTTCCTTGTCGGTGCCCGACAAAAATCTAAAGAAAAAGAACTACTTCTGAAAAAGGCCCGCTGCGCATTCGTTGAACTGGGATTAGAATCTCTTGGAATCCTGAAGATGAAGAACATCTCTTTCATTAAAAAAGAGGACAGTGTCCTGATCATCGGAGATGAAGCCATAAAAATTCCCCGAGCTTTTTTTACAAGAAACGACAATCTTGATTTTATGGAACTTCAAGTCAGGCGTCCACTTTCCGATGGAATCATATCACCAAGAGAAGCGGATGCCATCAATGTTCTGGAGGTGATTATCAAACAAATCTTAGGTCAACCCTTAGTACTGGATGAAAAAGTCTATTTCAGTGTTCCAGCCATGCCGATAGACAATCCTCATGTCAATATCGAATACCATACCGAAACTTTTATCAATTTACTAAAAAAAATCGGCTATGTTGGATCCCCTGTAAATGAAGCCTATGCTATTGTCCATTCTGAAGGAGAGGATTTCGGGTACTCATGTATGGCTATTTCTTGGGGTGCAGGATTGACCAACGTGGGCATGGCTAATGAAATCTGGGAAATTGACAGTTTCAAATTTTCTGTCTCCAGGGGGGGTGATTATATAGACAGGGGTGTCTCTGATTCCCTGCGAATCCCGATCACTCGAGTCCTTTTGGAAAAAGAAGGAGATCGAAAAAAAGAAATTCCCCGTTTAGATTTGACGAATCCAAGAAATGAAATCCAAGTGGCCATTAAGTATTTTTATAAAGCGTACGTCAATTATGTCCTGGATCTTATCCATTCGAAATTTTTCACTTTAAAAACGACTGTTCCCCTCCCTGATTCTATCCCAATCATCTGCAGCGGTGGTTCGGCATTGCCAAAGGGATTTATTGATCTTGTCAAAGAGGGGGTTCTCGTTAAACGAAGCAGACTTCCTTTTACGGTCTCTGATGTCATCCTGGCAAAAAGCCCTATGACTTCTGTCGCTAAAGGGCTCAGGATAAAATTAGAAATGGATAAAGCCTAGAGTGGTCAAATGATAGGCCTCGGTTCTAGAGATAAAAAGAAGCGAAAGGGAAAAGAACATACACTCCAGAATTCAAATAGAATCCTGAATCCAGTCACGGGAATCGGTTC
>CAZEWV010000463.1:0-2527 GCA_964516025.1 uncultured Eubacteriales bacterium | reverse complement strand
CGGTCGTGTAGCCTTGGCTTTGGCCAAAGTCGTTCTAATGCGCTCTTTCTCTAAAAAGGATGTCACGAGATTCCGCAGCAGCGCCCTTCTTTGGGCTGAATTCCGTCCAAGTTTTTTACTCCTGACCATATGCCTCATTCTTCTTCGCCCTCCTCCGGTTCGATCTCCTTTTCCCCTTCAATTTTCTCTAAAAGATTGGGATGGAGTTCCAGGTTCAAACCCAGACCCATGTCCTGAAGAGTTTCTTTAATTTCTGTCAGAGATTTGCGGCCAAAATTTTTCGTCTTTAAAAGTTCATCTTCTGATTTTTGCACGAGTTCACTAATTTTATCGATTCCGGCTGATTTGAGGCAATTGTTTGAACGGACGGAAAGCTCCAGGTGGTCTATAGACTTGGATAAGATATCGAGTTGAGAAAAATAGGGGATCTCCGTCTTGGAATCTACCAGATCTCTTTCGGCCGGCTCATCGACTACATTGAGGAAAATCACCAGATGGTCTCTTAAGATTTTTGAAGCTTTAGCCATGGATTCTTGGGGAATAATGGCTCCGTTTGTCCATACCTCGAGTGTCAAACTTTCATAATCAATTCGTTTTCCCACTCGGGCCGGATCGACCTTATAATTTACTTTAAGAACGGGGGAATGAGAAGAATCAATAGGAATATAATCCACACTCAGATCTTCCAAGAAATTCTGATCGGCAGGGATATACCCTCGCTTGTTCTCGACTATCATCTCCATATCCAGTTCTCCATCATTATCTAGAGAGGCAATATGAATATCACTGTCGAGAATCTCAATATCCGAATCATGTTCAATGTCGGACGATATTGCGGCGGCCGGACCTTTTTTCTTTAAGGTCATCGTCTTTGGCTCATTTCCATGGAGTTTCATCGGGATGCTCTTCAAGCTGAGGATAATATCTGTCACATCTTCGACAATTCCAGGAATTGATGAAAATTCATGAAGAACTCCTTGTATACGGATATTTGTGATAGCGGCTCCGGTTATCGACGACAACAGAATCCGTCGCAGTGAATTTCCTACCGTTATACCAAAACCTCTCTCAAAAGGCTGGGCTGAAAAACTTCCATATTTAGCTGTTAATGTTTCATAATTGCATTCTAAATACCGTGGTCTTTGAAATCCTATCGCTGTCATATCTCCTCCTATTTCCTATTTCGAATAAAGTTCGACAACCAAATGTTCTTCCACATCGAATGTGACATCGTCACGATTCGGGAAAGACTGAACATTGATCTCTTTATTGTCCCAGTCTACACTCAGCCATCCGGGCACAGATTTGGTCTTATTGGATTCGACAAGGGGACCGTACTCCGGATGATTTTTCGATTTCTCTTTAAAGGACACAACATCACCCTTATCTGTTAACATGGACGGGACGGTGGCATAGTGTCCATTCAACCTAAAATGGCCGTGTGTGATCAGCTGTCGAGCATGATATCGGGAGTGGGAAAAACCTGAAATATAAATGACATTATCCAACCGTCTTTCCAGCATAGACAAAAGGATTTCGCCCGTCACACCCTTTTTTCTCTCTGCCCGCTGGAAAAACAAACGGAACTGCTTTTCAGACATTCCATAAAATCTCTTCAGTTTCTGTTTTTCTCTCAACTGGATTCCATATCCCAGTATTCTCCGCCTACTTCGACCGTGTTCGCCCGGAGGATATGGCCTGCGTTCAACAGGGCATTTATTCGTTAAACACTTGTTCCCTTTTTTGAACAACTTCACTCGCTCAACGCGACAGAGGCGGCAAACTGATTCTCTATATCCTGACATTTTCTACTCCTTGTAACGACATACTTTAGACCCTTCTTCTTTTTCTTTGTCGACACCCATTATGAGGGATCGGTGTGATATCTCTAATCGATTTGATTTCCAAACCCCCTGATTGAAGCGCCCTGATCGCCGATTCTCTACCGGCTCCAGGACCTTTAATTCTGACATCAACGTATCTGATGCCAAAATCTCTAGCCTTGGCAGAAACTTCTTTGGCTGCCAGTTGAGCCGCAAAAGGAGTGCCCTTTCGAGCCCCCTTAAAACCGGCTGAACCTGAACTGGCCCAACACAGAGTACTCCCTTGTTGGTCGGCTAAAGTAATAATTGTATTATTGAACGTGGATTGAATATAAGCTATTGCAAATCCAACGTCTTTTCTTATCTTTTTTTTCTTTGCTTTCTTTTTGGGTTTTGCCATCATTGACTCCTTCTATCGTTTTTTAACGCCGTCCCAGGGGACCTTTGCGTGTCCGGGCATTTGTTTTCGTTCGTTGTCCACGGACCGGTAACCTCCGCTTGTGTCTCATCCCTCTGTACGAACCGATATCCATCAGTCGTTTTATATCCATAGAGACTTCTTTTCTCAAGTCCCCCTCAATTTTATCCTTCTCTTCGATAATCTGACGGATCCTATTGATTTCGTCCTCTGTTAAGGATTTAACTCTTTTATCTTTATCGATCTTGGCTTCTCCGAGAATCCTCATCGACTTCGAATGCCCTAT
>CAZEWV010000462.1:0-2532 GCA_964516025.1 uncultured Eubacteriales bacterium | reverse complement strand
GCGGCATACATTCCAAAAAATGGATTGAGAGACTCTCCAGGAAAATCAGAATTCAATGTAAGGTGTATACCCGTATCCAGAAAAGATCGCCACGCATAGGCGCTCTTAATGCGTTGTGGGCCTACTCGTGTTTCAGCCCACGGCATGTCCGAAGTGGCATGTGGCGGCTGCATGCTGAGCACAATCCCCAAAGGAGCATACTTTGGGATATCTGCTAAAGCCACAACCTGAGCATGTTCGACGCGCAGGCGATGATCTTCTGTAGGGATTTCTTTGAGGGCATTTTGATAGGCCCTGAGTGTGATACGATTGGCCCGATCTCCGATAGCATGAACAGCCACTTGAAAACCCGACTGCAGTGATCTTTTTGTCAACTGGAATACCAGATCTTCCGGAGTTTCGATCACCCCTGTGGTTGAAGGATCATCACTGTAGGGTTCAAAGAGCGCCGCTCCTCTGGATCCAAGGGCTCCATCTACAAATATTTTGACACATCTTACGGTCAGCAGATGGTCGGGATCGATTTCAGGACCTCTTTCGAGATAGGTGTCGATGAGATCCTCATCCGTCCAATCCAGCATTGTATAGATCCGGACGTCCAACTCCCCTTTTTCTTTTAAAGAATGGAAGGCATCCAGCATTTGCTGCGAAACCCTTGCCTCATGGACCGAGGTCAATCCATATTTCAGACACTCTTGAAAAGCAAGCTTTAAGGCCTTTTCAATCTGACTTTGACTCATTGGAGGAATTACAGCTTCTATAAATTCTTGTGCCCTATTGGTTAAAATTCCTGTAGGACGCCCAGTCTCCGGATCCTTGAGGATCTCTCCATCATCGGGATTTATTGTGTCTGAATCGATGCCGGCCAATTCAAGAGCTCGGGAGTTGACCCAGCTGGCAAATCCGTGAAGGCCTCTGAGATAGACGGGGTTCTCTCCGGAAATTTGATCAAGAGCCTCGCTGTTGGGATAATTGGCCGCCCAGGCACCTTCATCCCATCCCCATCCGATAATCCACTCCCCTGGAGAGGAATTCCGAATAAACTCCTCAACTTTCTTTATGGCTTCCCCGGATGTTTTTGCTCTCTTAAGATTGAGTTCAAGAAAACTCTTTCCCAAATTCAAGAGATGTCCATGAGATTCGACAATACCGGGCATCACAGTTTTTCCGTTAAAATCCACAACCTTCGAATCAGGAAACTTTTTCAGGATGTCTTCTGAGTTTCCAACTTCAAGGAAGTGTCCATTTTTGACAGCAAAAGCTTCTTCTTCTGGAAGGCTCTCATCCATGGTGAGGATGTGGCCATTGATAAACACGGTATCGGATTGGGATCTTTCAGATTTTGTACAGGTCCAACTGGCTAAAATCCCAATAAATGTCACCATAAATGTGAGGAGTTTTAAATGCGAATAATACGTGTACACCATATTGTTCACCTCGTTGTTTCGATACCTTGTAGATCACAGCTTCATTGAATCCGGTGATAATTGTGACCATCTTATCTTAATCTTTCCTATTTACAAACCTTATTTTTTGACTATTATAGTAAAAGAAATAAATGTCATATCTTTTAAGGAATAGGAACATTAGCAGAGAAAAAGAATTTAAAAGAAGAAAAACTATAAAACCTTACTTCAAGGTCTTCCTCATTCAGTCTATAGCCATTATGACCCTATTGTTTTCCGCTGGATTCCTTCAGGCTGCAGAAAATCGATCGAATGTATACGACACCAGAATCCGTTTATCACTGCAGAACCAAAAAGATTTTGGAAACCTAAATAACGCTTACAGAAATCTCGACCGCATGCTTGAAAGAATCAAGACAGAGATACAACCCCAATCCAGTTTTAACAAAACTAAAGCGTTAAAAGCATTAAGCACCATTGGCAGAATATTAAGAGAAGAGGAAAACTTCTGGTACAGCAAAAACGTGCTCCTGGTCGTAGAATTGAACAAAGACAAACAGAGTGAGAAATATTTGGATTGCGACGATTATTCCTCCATTTACCTGGCCGCGGCTGAACACATAAATCTATCCCTGAAACCGGTCTATTTCCCAGATCACGTCTTTCTGAAATGCGAAACGGATAACGGCAGATACTTCTATTGGGAGCCAACAGAGGAAAAAGAATCAACCATCAACATGTATAGAAAATGGAAAGGTGTTTCCTTTAGCAACCGTTTCCCGATAGTCCTGGATGAAATTCAGCTCGAGGCTATCCAACTCTCCGACTTAGGAGTGGCATGGTTCTATAGAAAGAATTACGAAAAAGCTACCGAATACTTTCAAAAATCATTGGAGGCAAACTCAGAATTTGGAACGGCTTACAACAACCTGGGGGCTTCTTTAGCCAGACAAGGAAACATAGAAGATGCCCTTGAAAGTTACCAGATTGCCATCGACAAAAATCCGAACAATTCGACGGCTTTTCTCAATACAGGCGTTGCCTACTATAAATTGGGAAATTTCCGAAAATCGATCAAATTTTTCGATGCATCACTCAAGTTAAATCCTATGAGCTACAATGCAAA
>CAZEWV010000461.1:0-2536 GCA_964516025.1 uncultured Eubacteriales bacterium | reverse complement strand
GAGCCTTCATAGAGTTCGAGTAAATCGTTTTCGTCATAGCGGAAGGAATAGGGCATGCCTCCATCGAGATTGTAGGTTTCCGGTCCCCCATCTCTGATAAAAGTGACATCAATATCGTATTTACCGGAAAAGTGGTCGACGGCTCCGACTTCAAGGATTCTTTCTTCCGGTTCACCCGCTCTCCCCACATATTCCACTGTGTAATAGATGGTCTCTTCTGTCACATTGCGAATTGTCGTCTCTTTATCCGTCTTATTTTGAGAAGTCTTCCCCAATCCGGCATAGTCTCCGTTGGAAACAGCTGGCTTTAAAATAAGAAACAAGAAGGCTGCAACAATAACCAGGACAATTGCCGATAATATAAAGACCTTTTTTGGCATAGAATTCTCCTTCATTTATTTTTTGGATAAACAGAGATGTTGATATCCTGTTCTTTTTTTTTGAACCGGGCTGTCACCGTAGGACTTCGGAGAATCCCCTCTTTGGCTGCAAACATTTTAAGCATCACGGATTCTGTTATATAGAAGGGGCCCGTATAAACTACGGATTGAAGTGTGGGTTCTCTCCCATTTATCGTGTAATAGATCTTTGTATCTTTGCCGATCGCTTCAAGAACGATCAGTGTTGATTCCGTGAATGGATTTTCGGCTATTTTGACAAAAGGGACCGGAAGTATCAGGTCATCAGAGATGGATGATATTGGGATTCCTCCGCTCCTGTTTCCCCATTGTTTATTCGGAGCCCCTCCCATTGTAAACAGGAGTTCTCCTCCGTTAAACAGATCGGCATGGCTTAGAAAAGATTGCTCAAAAACTTGGCCGTTGAGAGCCGTTTCCTGGATATAGACATTATAGGGAGAAATATTTTTTGCCCTTAAAACAAAAGTCTTCCCTCCTCCGATATCGATCGTGACTTTGGGAAATAATGGCGTCCCGATCAAGTACTCGTCTCGACCAGGACAAACCGGATAGAAACCAAGAGCACTTAAAACATACCAAGCGGATAACTGTCCATAGCTTTCATTTCCGCACAATCCGTCCGGCTTTGAAGAATAGAGCGTTCGCATAATTTCCCAGACTTTCTGCTGAGTTATCCATGGTTGATTGACAAAATTAAAGAGATAAGCCATATGGTGACCTGATGCATTTCCATGGGTATACAAACCGACTGTATCTGTTTTTTCTTCCCCTTTCCACCAAGTGGAGGGATAATTCAACGAAAACAATTTGTCTAATTTTTCGGAAAATTTAATTTTTCCGCCCATAAGCTTTATCAAACCCTCAACATCGTGCGGTACAAAAAAGCTGTACTGCCAAGAATTTGAGTCCATAAAAAAGGAATTCACTTCCAAAGGATCAAAAGGGACTACCCAGGAACCATTCTCTTTAGCGCGCATAAATCCTGTGGCAGGATCAAAGATGTTTTTATAAGACTGAGCTCTTCGGATATAGTTTCTGTAATCATCTGTTTTATCGAGAGCTTTTGCCATCTGGGAAAGGCACCAATCGTCATAGGCATATTCCAGCGTCTTGGAAACAGACTCAGTCTCCTCAATTCCAGGGATATAACCAAGATTTTTATAGTCTTTCAGCCCGAGATGGTCCTGGTCTGCGCTAAACTTCATGGCCATGTAGGCTTTTTCTACATCATAATCCCGGATCCCCTTCATATAGGCATCGACGATAACGGGGATTGTGTGGTATCCAATTTTATAGCCTGTATCATTTCCAGCCAATTCCCCCCTCGGCAGAATCCCTCCATGTTCATACTGAGACAGAAATGTTCTAATAAAATGGCCGGTTCTTTCCGGTTCGATAATCGTAAACAGAGGAAACTTTGCACGGAAGGTATCCCACAAAGGGAATCCCGAATAGACATCAAATTCATCTGTATGATGAATCTGCAGATCGGTTCCCCGGTAAAATCCATCCACGTCGCTGAAAAGATTGGGACAAAGGAGAGTATGATAAAGAGCTGTATAAAAGATTTTTTTTTGCTCTCTGTTTCTTCCTTCTACACGGATTTTTCCAAGAATGTGGTTCCACCGCTCTTCTGCTTTTTCTCGTATTATCTCAAAATTCCAATCCGCTATTTCAGCCTCCAGGTTTTTCCTAGCACCATCGATACTGACGGCAGAAATACCGACTTTAACCAGGATATCTTCATTATTGCCTGTGACAAACCGGACATAGGCTTTGATGTTCTGGCCTTCGGCTCTGTTTAAGCCGTCTTGGAGTTTATCTTCGACGGCACATCCATAACCAGCGAATGGTTTTGAAAAACTGGCGACAAAATACACGATCTGGTCTTTCGCCCACGAGCTCGATCTTCGTGTCCCTTCGATTTCAGTCGCACTGACAATATGTACCGAAGATTCCAGAACGGAGTCTCCATGCGTAAAATCAAAGACAACATTGGCATTTTCGGTTTGAGGAAATGTATACTTATGAAATCCAACACGTTTGGTGGCTGTCAGCTGAACATCTATGCTGTAATCCTCCAGCCAGACTCGGTAGTATCCCGGCGAAGCTTCTTC
>CAZEWV010000460.1:0-2537 GCA_964516025.1 uncultured Eubacteriales bacterium | reverse complement strand
ATTTTATAAGGTGTCTGAATCCGAATGTCCGCAAATTGACTCTTGAGAAAATCTTTGTATTCTTTGACCAGTTCTCTATCGGGAGTGGCCTCTGCCACCTCTCGAGTATTGCTGTTTTGGGAAGACCGGATGGCCTCCTCGAGCTGCTTCTCCCAATTTTCATTTATCTTTGTTCCCTGTGGAGAAAAAATCTTAATGCCGTTATCCTGATATGGATTGTGGGATGCAGAAATGACAATCCCCGCTGAAAATGCATGCTTATTTGTCAGGTGAGAGACGGCTGGTGTGGGAATAGTACCGAGGGACACCGCTTCACCAGAGGCGTCTTTGATTCCTTGAAAAAGAGCATCGTTAAGCCAACTCCCCGATTCTCTGGAGTCCTTACCGATGAGGACACTGGGAGCGAGCCCCTGGTCCCTAAGGAGTTCGATCAATCCTTTCCCTAATTTGAAGACTGAAAAATAATCTAAGGGGAATTGTCCGGCAACTGAGCGTATCCCATCTGTTCCGAATAGCCGATCCATCTTATGTTGGTTCCTTTTTTGAGATATTAATCCTGTAAAGTCAATTATAACTAAAATGGATTGGGATTCAAGGAAGAAATGCTAATCTCCACTCTTTCTCTTTTTCTTTTCTTGGATATCTTCTTCCGAATTTTTTGCTTTAATAGTGATTTTGACCGTGATGACTGTTTCGTAGGAGGCCAAGCGAAGATCAGGATCAGGGAGGATGAGACCGGTTTCTATCTCAATGGATTCGGTCAGGGAAGAAAGGTCTATTGGGCTGGTCCTGACCTTGTAGGTCTCTTTCACTTTGCTTTCAGGGCCGATAATGGACACCTCATTGGGGATAACTTCTACATCTACAAGCTCCAGGTTTTCCTGCAATTGACCGACGATGTCTGCTTCAACTTCCATCATGATCTCTTTCAAACTTTCCAGACGCATCCGGACCTGACTCGGAGAGATATCTTTGACTTCTGCACCCTGAGGTAAGCTTATCCAATCCGGGTTGATAGGGAATTCAGTCTGTTCCACACGAGCCGTCCCCAATTCGAGTCTGGCTCGTATCCCTTCGGGATTTATTTCCTCCATCAACCTGTAGGGAGCTTTGATGGTGACGGCTATGGTGGGGGGGGGATTTTCAATAATTTTCATTCCTGATGGCAGGTTATGAAGCTCCAGACGGACTGTTACTTTTTTTTCAAAAGAGAGCTTTTCTTCCGGGATGATCGAGAACCAGAATACGAGTGCGAGGAGCAAAGAAAACAGTTTGAGTCCCCAATTTCTAACGAAAATATTTCTGAGTATTTTAATCATAAAAACTTCTACTTCAAATAGCTGAGTAAACTTTCCTTGAGTTGATCAAGATCAAGCTCCTGTTTCAAACTCCCCTTCATGGCCAGTGAGATGGTCCCTGTCTCTTCAGACACGACGATGACAGCGGCATCCGTTTCCTGCGAGAGGCCAATGGCTGCCAAATGCCGGGTCCGCGTCAAGAAATTTCTCCCAAGGTTATGCGTTGCAGGAAGGGGAAGAAGGCAACCGGCGGCAAGAATTTTATTGCCTCTGACAATAACGGCCCCGTCATGCAGTGGAGATCGAGGGAAGAAGATGCTGATCAAAAGATCTTTAGATACATCCGCTTCTATTTTTGTCCCCCGGTCTGCATAGCTTTTTAGCGAGATATTCTTTTCAAGGGCAATCAGCGCCCCGATTTTTTTTCTGGACATGGCATCGACGGAGAGAAAAATATCCTCGGCTTTTTCCTTAAAAGCCCTGGCTACAAGAGGATTTCTGAATGAACGAGAGCCGATGGAGGTAAAAAATCTTCTGAGTTCAGGAGCAAAAAGGATGATGATGGCGATGACCAAAATGGGGGAAAACGTGCGGATCAACCATTTTGTGACATAGAGATTTCCGATCGTGGCCACAAGAAAAAGAACCCCGACGATCCCCAAACCAATGGCCATTTGATAGGCTTTGGTGTCCTTGATAAGGCGAAGGAAAGAATAGAGGATGATCGTAACGAGAATGATGTCGAGCAGGTCGCCGATGGTGGCATGGGTTAGGGTGTAGTAAAAATTAGAAAACATAACGTTGATTGTTCCCTATATCGCTGTTAAATATTTCGACCGGTTTTTTTTCGTTGAGGATCGCTTCAGCGACAAGAATCGCCTTTTTTGTGGCCGCCACGTCGTGCACTCTGAGCAGATGGGCACCATGTGATACACTCAGAACTGCCGCAGATAGACTTCCTTCCAATCTATCCTGAGATGGCTGGTCCACAATTTTTCCAATAAAGGATTTGCGTGAGAGGCCCACAAGAAGGGGGCGCTCTAATTCTTCAAAGTATCTGAGATTTCGGATTAAATTGAGGTTATCGCTAAATTTTTTCCCGAATCCGATTCCGGGATCGATGATGATTTTTTCTCTCTTTATTCCATATGAGATAGCCATGTCTATTCTTTCTTGGAAAAAAGATTTAACTTCTTCCAAGAGATTTTCGTAGGAGGGATTGTCCTGCATGGTTTTGGG
>CAZEWV010000459.1:0-2553 GCA_964516025.1 uncultured Eubacteriales bacterium | reverse complement strand
ACCTGCGATGATCGTGCGGCGTTTATTCCGGAAGAGGTTCCGCCAAGCCAGTTTTATGTAGAACCACATCATGTCCTCCTAGTGCATCCGCATCGTTTTTGCGGGTTCTGTCTTGGCCGCTTTTAGGGCAGGGAAGAACCCGACAAAAATAGCAACAAACACGATAGTGACTGTTGGGATGATGAAACTCCTGAGATTAACGACAGATTTCATTGTTTCGAATTTAATGCCGCCGTATGTGAAGTTTTCTATGCCTTTGTAGAATTTTGAGATATTGAATCCATGGGCAGCGAGGTAGGAGTTTGACAGCAGCCCGAAACCTGTTCCCAAGATAATGGATATAAGGGCCAGAATAGACACCTCCAGAAGAACGAGTTTAACGATCTGTTTGGGTTTTGTTCCCAGGGCCTTGAGTATTCCGTACTCTCTCCGTCTTTCGAGTACGGACATGAGCACGGTGTTGAGCACCCCAACCGCCACAATTATGACGATAATAACGAGCATGATCCACATGCCCTCCTGGTCGGCTTTCATCGCTGAGTAGAAGGCTTTTGCAAATTCCTGCCAGGTGGCGGAGGCCAGTTTTTCTCCATCGATCCTTTCAGCGATGAGCTGGTTAGTCTTAACCACTTTATTGAGTTTAGTCAAAGTGACGGCGATTTCATGCACTCTGCCTTCGAGTGTCAAAAGCTCCTGGGCGTCCTTAAGATGAAGGTAAAAAGACGTGCGGTCACCGATGTCATCTCCGCTGGAGAGAATCCCAACAATTCGATACAGATCCTCTGCGATCGAGCCGTCAGCGGCCTGAGAGATAATGACGATCTCCTCCTCAACTGAGGCCTTCAGGATTTCGGCAAGCCCTTTACCGAGAATGACTTCGTGTGAGGGAATATCTGAAAATGAACGGCCGTCTAAAATTTTGCTGTCAAATTGTGTGGTTTGCCGTTCTCTTTCCGGGTCGATCCCGATTATCTGAACCCCAGCCGTCTTATCTCTAACAGAGGCCAATCCGGCCGAAAACAGTCTGGGAGTCCAGGATTCGACGTTTTTGGTAGATTCGAGAATGCCTGCGATTTCAGGGATATCGTTTATAGTCTTGTACAGCGAGGGGCGGTCAAGGTAAGTCTTTTCATGAATCTGGATATGGCCCATACGGGTCCGGGTGAATTTATCGATGATGTCATTATAGCTGCCGTCAGAAAATCCGATGAACAGGGCGGCCATAAAAAATCCGCCCAGCATGCTCAATCCCGTTAGAACGGACCGGCGGCGCTGGCGGAATATATTGCGGAATGCCATCTTTAAAGTAAACATTTTTAGATCCTTTTTCTCAGATTGCGGAGAGTGAATATCTCCTCATCGATTTTTTCGTCAAATGAGGCTTCCAGATAGCGGACGACAGTTTTGTGTCCTTCTTTGTTGGTAGGAATAAGCTCCATGACGGTTGGAATCTCCCGGCCGCTGAAGGTCTTGATGTCTTTAAACAGAATTTCTCTCATCAATTTACCCTTCTCATCATAGAATTTCTGCCAGGTAGGCATGAAGTCTCCTTCACGGACGGCGATGATGATATATCCCCATACTATGGGCATGTCTTCTTTGGGAATACATTTGACATACAGTTGACCGGTTTCGGGATTTTCGATCTGTGTGAGCTCAAAATGGTAGGACTCGACAAACGTAAACTCTTTGACGAGGTCGTCGTTTGTATAATCCGAGCCCATCCAGGAGCTCATCATCATCGAAGGTGGAATTTTCATGACCTTGTTGGTTTTTGGAAGGTAGTTCCACATTTCTGTCCCGAATCGAAGAGTGGCGATTCCACGTTCTTTTTTTGGTTCGAGAATGCGGATGAATGTCTTATCCATTCCTTCCGACCATGTATTCATTTTGAGTGTACGCTCCCAGTGAGGGGTTCTGATTTCCATTTCGATAACGACAAAACTCGAAGAACTGCGGTAGAGCTCGTCCATTTTCTGCAGAATGTCTTTGACCTGTGTTTCGTCGGATGACTGAGAAAAAAGAGCGGGGGAGAGTAGAAGCAGGAGTGCTGTTATTATGCGTGCATAACTTTTCATGTCAAACTCCTTATTTTTTTATCCCTTTCAGGATAATTTCGAACATCGTATCAAAGCTTTCCTCTAATTCGAAGATGTGGGGATCGGTAATCCACTGGACCATCTCGCCGTCCATCGCCCCAAGGATGATAGACGCAACAATCTGTGTGTTCATGGGTTTGAACTTACCTTTAGCCACACCCTCATCAAGAATGTCTTTAGTGATTCTTCTGTTGTCGGCGTAGATTTTTTTCAGGCTGAAGGTTGCCGCTTCATCTTTATTGCGAATGCCCTCGGCCCAGAAATCAAGTACGATTTCCATGTAGTCTTTAAAATCGCTTGAAAATACTTCTTTCCAGGCATCAAAAAGTGATCTGAGTTTTTCGATGGGGTCGGCTTTGGATGCGATCCGTTTTTTGAAGATGTCTTCGGTTTTTTTCATCACGTGAAAAAACGCGTCGATAAAAATTTGGTTCTTGCTGTGAAAGTATTCATA
>CAZEWV010000458.1:0-2554 GCA_964516025.1 uncultured Eubacteriales bacterium | reverse complement strand
TGAAAGGGGGTGCGACAGGAGGAGGGTACGCTCAAATCATGCCAAGAGAAGAGATCAACCTCCATTTTACAGGTGACATCCATGCCATAACAGCAGCTCACAACCTTCTCTCTGCCTTGGTGGACAACCAGCTCCATTTTGGTGGGTCCTGCGGTCTTCTCGACTGCCGCCGTGTGACATGGAAGAGAGTTCTGGATATGGATGACCGTGTGCTTCGAGAAGTGGTGGTGGGGATCGGCGGGCCGCTGCGTGGGATTGCCAGGGAAACGGGGTTTGACATCACGGCTGCTTCAGAAGTCATGGCTGTTTTGTGTCTGGCTGACAATGCCCAGGATTTGAAGGAGAGATTGGGAAATATTTTGGTGGGATATTCTCCCGACAATGCTCCTGTATTTGCCAGGGAGCTCAAAGCCGAAGGGGCCATGGCCGCGCTTCTCAAAGAGGCCCTCAAACCGAACCTCGTTCAAACCCTAGAGGGAACACCCGTTTTTGTCCACGGCGGCCCATTTGCCAACATTGCTCACGGCACCAACTCTATCATCGCAACACGATTGGCTCTAGGTGTTTCTGATTATGTGGTGACAGAAGCCGGGTTCGGTTCCGACCTGGGAGCGGAAAAATATTTTGATATCGTTGTCCGAGGCAAAAGTGTACCACCTCCTGATGCCTGTGTACTGGTAGGAACGATTCGTGCCTTGAAGTTTCACGGAGGAATTCACAAGGACGAATTGGACCTGGAAAATATTGCGGCCCTGGATAAGGGCTTTGCAAACCTGGAAAAACACATCGAAAACCTCAGATGTTTTGGCGTCCCGTTTGTGGTGGCCTTGAACAAGTTCCCTTCAGATACAGAGGCAGAAATTGAACAATTTATGACGCTGTGTGAGAGAGTAAAAGTCAGATCGGCCCTGTGTGATGTATATGGCCGCGGAGGAGAGGGGGGAGAAGCGCTGGCCCGCCAGCTGATCGAAGCTATAGAGAAGGACGAGCGGCATTTCCAATATCTGTATCCTCTAGATATGCCCCTTATAGAGAAAATTGAGACCGTAGCCAAGAAAATTTATGGAGCTTCCGGTGTGGCGATGGAAGGAAAAACAAGACGGAAAATCCGGCGGATGGAAAAGGGCGGATTTGGCCACCTTCCAGTCTGCATCGCAAAAACTCAGTATTCTCTCTCCGATGATGACCAGGCTCTGGGAAGGCCCGAAGATTTTACCCTTATCGTAACGGACGCCTCTCTCAGTTCAGGCGCAGGCTTTGTGGTTGTTTACTGTGGGGATATCATGACTATGCCGGGACTGCCGAAAATCCCGTCTGCCGAGAAGATCGATATCACAAAAGACGGTGAAATCACTGGGCTTTCATAAAACATTTACAGCCAATTTTAATTATGATACAAAAGAATTGGTCTTATTTATATATATTTTATTTCGAGGGAATTATACATGTGTGAACTCAGAGATGTTTTTATTGTCGGGGCTGCACGCACAGCTATCGGCAATTTTTTAGGAACACTAAAAGGCTTCAAAGCCTCTGATCTTGGAGGATTTGCGATTAAAGAAGCCGTAAAGAGAGCCGCCGTTGTCGGTGAAGATGTTGAAGAAGTCATTATGGGCAATGTCGTCTCTGCAGGCTTGGGACAGGCTCCGGCCAAGCAGGCGTCCATCAAGGCTGGATTGCCACCAACGGTCAGCTGCTTTGCCGTCAACAAAGTCTGCGGTTCAGGATTAAAAGCCGTCCATCTGGCGGCCCAAGCGATCTGGTTGGAGGAGAAAGAGATTGTTGTGGCCGGCGGCATGGAAAGCATGAGTCAAACTCCCCATCTTGCCTGGGGTGTTCGTGAGGGCATTAAGTATGGCGACTTGAAGTTAAAGGACTCAATGATCTTGGACGGCCTGTGGTGTGCTTTTGAAAATCAACACATGGGTCAAATGGGCGAGGTCATTGCCGAACAATTCGGGGCCTCGCGAGAAGAGCAGGATGCCTATGCCGTCAGCAGCCATCAAAAAGCCCTCCATGCTATCAAAAAAGGATATTTAAAGGATGAAATCGTTCCGGTGGAAGTTTCCCAAAAAAAGGGAGATCCTCACGTTTTTTCTGTGGATGAAGGCCCTCGGAAGGATGCCGTACTGGAAAAATTAGCAAAAATTCGCCCCGCTTTCAAAAAAGATGGGACAGTTACGGCCGGAAATGCGTCTAGTATAAATGACGGGGCCGCGGCCTTGGTTGTGGCTTCGGCCGATGCCGTCAAAGACAAGGATTTAAAGCCCATGGCCAAAATTTTAGCCGTAACCACCAATCCCGTCGAGCCTCACATGGTGATGTACGCACCCAAAGGAGCCATCGAGAAGCTCCTCCAGAATGTGGGGTGGACGGTTGCGGATGTTGACCTTTTTGAGATTAACGAAGCCTTTTCATCTCAACTTGTGGTTTTGATCAAAGAGCTCGGCCTCGACAGAGATAAAGTTAATGTGCACGGCGGCGCTGTCTCTCTCGGCCATCCGATAGGTGCAACTGGGGCGAGAATCCTTACTACATTGATCTACGGATTAAA
>CAZEWV010000457.1:0-2559 GCA_964516025.1 uncultured Eubacteriales bacterium | reverse complement strand
GCAACAGCCCACATCCAAACGACATGTCACGCCAGAATCGCTCAATTTGGGTTCAGGGTTCCTGTCTTATTGTTTTCGCGGTTGTATTCTTGAGTAACGAAGTCAAGAGCCTTCTTGTTGACAAATATCTGTGAGTCGAAGCAGATTATGTACTTCTGGCCTGCCGCCTGCACAGTCAAAGGAATGTAAAAAACGGGATAGGTAACTCCTTCATGAGTGATGTCGCAGAAGTATAGATAGAACTCTTTGTTCTCTTGAATGTTCTTACAACGATCTATCTCAAAAATCTCTGCGTAGAGATCCGTGAACTGTAATCCTTCAAAAAAAGAGGATATGGCATTTCTTATGTCATCTATCTGGAAACAGCTTTCAAGACAGTCAGGTAGGTCAACATTTTCTTTCACAAGCCGAAGTTTGACAGTCTCTGCCATCTTCTCTTCAAGCAGGCTGACGATAGCATCTGTAAGCTCTTCTTCTATCAAGAAGATAGTATTCTCGTCCCCCAAATTCATGTTCTGGATTGGCTTCTCAACTTGATTTACGAGTGGGACAACAACATCTTTTTTGATTATTAGGCGAGCTTGCTCAAGACATGTTTCGAGAGCCGTGTCGTACTCTTCCGGATACGACTCCGTAGCATCAACGAGTTTGTCTGAGATGGAATTGATTACCGGCGACATGGTTTCCTCTGAGACAAGCTTGTCAATCTGAAGTTTCAGCAGATCATGTAGGCGACTCGGCATTTCCATTCGGTATTTGCCCTTGGGGATAGAAACGGACTCATCCTGGAATAGGTTGGTAATGATTCTCCATATCCGAGCGTTGAACTCAGGATACTTGCTCAGGTTCAGCCCCACTTTGAAATCGGGATTCTTCTCATCGTGATAGCGAATATATCTCCGTGGTCTCCTTCGCTTGTGAAAATCTGTTTCAAGAAAACTCATGTAGTACTTGGCAAGCTCTTTGAGAAAGGAAACGAAATCTTGAGAAGTCTGTGCTCCGACTGCCTTGCCCTTGGGTTTCTCAGATATGTCCTTTCGGACGGTCTTGGGTCGTTTCCGTCTAAGGAAGTCAAATAGCCCCATTTCCTACCTCCACAACCATCCAGAAATCCTCGCACGATGACACCCCCATAAGACTTCCACAGATGTCAGGACAGCACGATATGAAATCAGACCTACTCACAGAAGTCACGTTGCTCGCCACTTGATTCATCCGCCGTACCCCAGAGCCGCTTCTCAATCTCGTCATGATTTCCCGCCATTTCGTCATTCCCTAAAATATCTCTTTCTGAGGAAGACCCCTCAAAAAATCCAGTGTACCACTCCAGGGACACAAGATCAACCAGATTCTCGATGCCAAAGCCCACAAATCCAAGCCAATGAACGCATAACAACGCCAGATCATACGCTTGCTGTAGATAGAGGAAGCAGGGCTGAGAAGCGGAGGGAGAGGAAAAAGCGAGATATTCCCAGCCCTGCAAAAGTGCTCTGATAAACAATATACCAGGAAGCTCTGCCCAAAGCTGCGCTTCGATTGCCAATTCCACTTATAATAAGATAAACAACTGGGCAGAACATTTCCATATCTCAGTCCTCAACCACATGCCTTTGCAGACAAATTCTCAACAACAGCACCGCTGGAAGCCCCGTCTGTCGTCGCCCATGGTTAATTCTACCAATGACGTTGTCGTCAAGCGGTATACGCACCAGCTTGTCGGCCTTAACCTCACCTTTCAGACCAAGCTGCCTGAGCGTTTCAATCAAAGGGAGTAGCTCGGCGTCTAAGGCATCATCCACAATCCAACGCAAAGCCTTCTTCTCCTGACTACCGCGATCTTTGACCTTGTCCCAAAGCTCATTTGACAGTTTGACAGTACGATGGAACATCGGCAAGCGGTTTTCTTCACAGCGTTCTTCCAAACAATCATCTTTCATGTTCTTGGCTCCTTTCATTTCCCAAAAGACCACGGCGAGAATCCTCCGTCAATATTCCGTCTTTCGGATGGGACTCTGAACATTTGAGAATATGCTTCAGAGTGGTCAGGCTTTCAGGATGTGCTTCGGGGGGTTTGATACGCCTCTCCGCATGCCCGGGAGGGTGTTTCTCTTGCCTTCCGTTGGCCTCGGAGCATACATATAGCTATCTGGGCAGTATCTGGATGTCCTGCAAAAAGGAAGAGCCCCCCCCCAAAAAAAATGTAGACGCCTTTTTTCACATTTTTCATCATTTTTTTGGCAGGATAACCTCCCCCTTTCGCTGCAAGGTACAAAAAGATTTATTTTCGGCTCAGAATGGGGCTTTCTTCCTTTTCTCTCGCATCCGGGATTTCAAGAGAACCCAGACCTATTTCGGCCGATTTTGGGATTCCTCCTGTAAACGCACCTGTAAGTTTGTGTTCCAGCTTCATTTAAACCCTTATGTTACAGGAGCTTACTGTTTCTGAGCATCGGTTTATGAGCCCGATGTTCGATCTTTCCTGCTGAATACTCAAGATCCCAATCTAGACGCCTCCCTCAAAAATATTTAGTTGGCAGATAAAATACCATAAGTTCATAA
>CAZEWV010000456.1:0-2562 GCA_964516025.1 uncultured Eubacteriales bacterium | reverse complement strand
ACGACTCGTGCGTTTTGCGTCGGAAGATATCGGGCTTGCCGATCCTCAAGCGTTGGCCATAGCCCTCAATGCTAAGGATTCCTATGATTTCCTAGGATCGCCGGAAGGTGAACTGGTCTTGGCACAGGCCGTGATTTATATGGCTTCGGCCCCTAAAAGCAATCGAGCCTATGTCGCATTTAAACTGGCGATGAAAGATGTGGAATCCAGCCCTTTTGAGCCAGTCCCACTGCAGCTTAGAAATCCCTCAACGAAACTCATGAAAGATGTTGGTTACGGGAAAGATTATGCCTATGCGCACAACTATGAGGAATCTACGACGGCCATGGAGACTTTCCCCGAGAAATTAAAAGGACGTAAGTACTATATTCCAGGTCATCTGGGTCTTGAAAAGGACATAAAAAAACGAATCGACTGGTGGGAAAGTGTCAAAGCGAAGCGGAAAAAAAAGAACAATTCGAACCAAAACTCGAAAGATTAAAAAAATAAATAGTGAGAGAATTATCTTTTTTCTTCCTTCAGAAGATAATAGATTTCCCAGCTTATTTCGTCAGCGACGCAGCCTACACATGATTTTTCTGTTGTGGCCAGTTCTTCATCTTTGATTTTTTCTTTTAAGATTCTTTTAACTCGTTTCCGGATTTTGTAGAGCTGGATATAATTAATCATTTGTTGTATTCAATCGCATGATATCAGCATCAAAATATTATGTAAAGATTGAGCAAGCTGAGAAGAAAATGCTAATATATCTAATCCGAACCATGAAAAAGACATATCTTGTCCTTTCTCTGATTCTCCTTCTGGGTGGCTGCAGTGTGTTTCAACCTAAGGTGTCTCCCTATCCAGATGGGATCCTTTTTCCTGTTGAGAAAGCCGGTGAATTTCTTTATGACGGAGAGATAATCGACCGGATCCTGAAGAAAGAAAACCGTCTATATTTTGCGACACGGAAAGGATTCATTTACTGCATAGATGCCTTGGAGTATAGATTACTATGGCGTTTGAGAATGCAGGAAGTCCCAAAGAGTCCTGTTTTTATGGGTCAGAGTCATTTTTTTATTTTCGATACAAATAACAATGTCTACTGTTTTGATTTGGATGGGAACACTTTGTGGCAAATTAGTCTGAAGGAAGAGATCACGAGTCCACTGACAGAGATTGGAAATTCCGTTTTCTTGGGGACCTCCCAGGGAAGTTTTATTGCCATTGACATACTAAGCGGGAATGAGGTCTGGCATGTTATGGCCCAGGGGGCCATACATTCGAATCCTGTTTCGTTTGAAGGACATATCATTTTTGGATGTGACGACCACAAGTTGTATTTTATAGATCAAAATGGAAACCTCATCGATAAATATTTAGCGAAAGATAAGATTCTTAATACACTATTGGTGGATGGAAAATTTCTTTACTTTGGAACGGAAAACCATTTTCTAGTCTGCTTGGATCTGAAGAAGAAAATTAAAAAGTGGGAAGTCAAAACAGGAGGGCGTGTCCTGCCTGTTCCTGTCTCTGACAAAAAGAGAGTGTTCTTTTTGGCCTGGAATAATGTCTTGTACTGCCTGCATAAGCGCAATGGATCTATTCTTTGGTGGAGACCTATTCCTTCACGGAGTCTCTTTCCGCTGGAAGTTTATAAAGATAAAATTGTTGTCTCATCTATGTCTTCCATCCTTGTCTGCTTTGACGTCGAAACAGGAGCCAGAGTTGGGGATTTCGATGTGGGTAGCATGATCGAGATGAAGTCCAATCCGTTGTGGAATTCTCCTTTTCTCCTCGTCAATGTGTACGATCGCAAGACTGAAAAAGGGAAGATAATTCAGTTGAAGAAGATCGTTCAGATGACACTGTCGTCATCCGTAAGCTCTCCTCAATTTGTGAATCAAGAAATAACCCTGTCAGTGACAACCGTCGGTTTTCATTTGCCTCAGTCTGAATTTTATATTAAGAATGGAGAGGAGAAAAATGTTGCCCAAGCTGCGTCCGATAAAAGCACATGGTCCTGGTTTCCCTCTGAACCCGGCAACTATATCGTAGGCGTAATGGTCAGCGATGAGAAAGTCAATAAACAGTCAGAGATCCCCTTTGTGATCGAGAAAATTGAACCAAAGGCCTCACTCCTGACTTCCAAACCTTCTCCTCGGGGATCTGACGAAAAAATTGTCTTTTCTGCTCGTGCGAAAGGATTCATCGATCCTATTTACGAGTTGCGAATCAGCCGGGTGAATTTGGTTTTGATCGGCAGAAGATCTGTGATTTCAATTATTGGAAAAAATGCGGATGATATTGTGTTAGAGAAATCAGGATCTGAAAATTGGACTTGGACTCCCACGAGCCGCGGTCTTTATTTGATAAGTTTGATTGCCTCGGACGACAGTGAAAGTGCAAATTTTTCTAGGTATTATTTAATTTTAAATAAAGATGAACTTAAAGAATTAAGTAAAATAAAAAAGGAGAGTGCACCATGAATAGAGATGAAGCTCTTGAACTTGTAAAAAAGTATCTTAAAAATAAAAATCTTTTGAAACATTCTTTGGCCGTGGAAGCCTGCATGCGTTCCAT
>CAZEWV010000455.1:0-2567 GCA_964516025.1 uncultured Eubacteriales bacterium | reverse complement strand
CAGAACTCGTTCTTAAAATCACGGAAATGGGGATGCTTATGAGATGCTTCCGCCGGTTGACAGGTTTCAACCGGTGTGGTAATTGTCGAAACATGAGAGGGCACTCTTACCTTGCGTTTGACCTGGGGGCTGAGAGCGGTAGAACCATTCTTGGGCATCTTGAAAATGGCAGATTGACTTTGAAGGAGGTCACACGTTTCCCTAACAGGATGATCCCTATTCAAGAACACCTTCACTGGGATGTCCATAACCTTTTTAGAGAAATGAAAAGAGGCATCAAAGAGTGTTTAGAAGAAGGCAGCATCCCAAAGAGTCTCGGTATCGACACGTGGGGTGTGGATTTCTCTCTCCTCGATAAAAACGGAGACCTCCTTTCTTTACCCTTTGCCTACAGAGATCCAAGAAATGTGGGAGCCATGGAGGAATTCTTTCAACTTGTTCCGAAGGATAGAGTCTATGCTCTTACCGGGAATCAATTTCTCCAATTTAATTCCCTTTTTCAGCTCTATGCTCTAAAGAGAGATCAAGCGCCGCTGTTGAACCAGGTGTTTGATCTTCTTTTCATGCCGGATTTGTTTAATTATTATCTGACGGGTAAAAGAGCGACAGAATTTACGTATGCAACGACGTCTCAACTTTATAATCCTCTCAAGGAAAAATGGGAGGACAAACTGTTTGATGCTTTAGACATCCAAACTTCCATAATGCAGGATATAATTCCACCAGGAACCAAGTTGTCGACTCTCAAAACATCTATTTGTGATGAGACCGGGATAAAGGCTATTCCCGTCATTGCCGTAGCCTCCCATGACACGGCATCGGCCGTTGCGGCTGTCCCGGCTGAAGATAAAAACTGGGCATTCATCAGTTCAGGAACGTGGTCCTGCATGGGAATTGAAATTCAAAGACCAATAATCAACGATTCGGCACTGGAATTGAATTTCACAAATGAGGGGGGAGTCGAAGGTACATATCGGTTTTTGAAGAATATAATGGGGCTTTGGCTTCTTCAGGAGTGCCAGAGATTGTGGGCGAAAGAACGGCTGTACAGCTATGAAGAATTGGTGGAGGCGGCCGTAACTGCTCCGGCATTTCAGACGATTTTAGATCCCGACTGGTCCGGATTTCTCAATCCGGCCGATATGACCGAAGCGATCCACAGCTTCTGTTCAATTACGGGCCAACGTTTCCCGGAGAGCAAGTCTTCTTATGTCAGAAGTATTCTTGAAAGCTTGGCGTTGAAATACAGATTTGTGCTTGAACAGCTTGAATCGATAAGTCCTCAACCGATTGAACGCATCCATATTATTGGAGGGGGAGTGAAAAACCGTCTTCTCTGCCAGTTCACGGCGAATGTTTTATCCCGTCCGGTTATCGCTGGGCCGAGTGAAGCCACAGCAATAGGAAATATCTTATTTCAAGCCAAGGCTCTAGGACATCTCCGTTCTTTGAAGGAAATCAGAGAAATCATCCGTGATTCATTTCCCCTCGAAATCTACCGTCCTGAAAAAGTCTCCATTTGGGAGGAAGCCTATCTACGTTTTTCAGAGATGTTGTTTTCTTTAAAGTGAATATAAATCTTTTCGAAATGTAAGGAGAGAAGAGAAAAATGAGACAGAATAAAGTGTCGCCGGCCTATTCAGAGGCCAGAGACCGGTACGCAAATTTGGATGTGGATACAGAAAAAGCTCTTGAAAAACTCGAGGGCATCCCAATTTCGCTTCAATGCTGGCAGGGAGATGATCTTTCCGGCTTTGAAAAACCGGATTCACGTCTTGAAGGAGGAGGACTCCAGGTTACGGGAAGATTTCTTGGTAGGGCGCGCACTATTGATGAACTTCGTTTGGATTTGAACAAAGCCTTTTCATTGATTCCCGGATACCACCGGCTCAATCTTCATGCCATTTATGGTGACTTTCAGAGCAAGGGAGTAGAGAGAGACGCCATCGAGCCCAAGCACTATGAAAGTTGGGTCCAGTGGGCCAGAGAAAGACATCTTAAACTGGATTTCAACGCCACATGTTTCTCTCATCCCAAAGCCGAGTCCGGGTTTACGCTGAGCCATCAAAACAAGGGTATTAGAGATTTCTGGATTGAACATGTCAAACGCAGCCGATTCATCACGTCCTATTTTGGACGTGAACTGCGGTCTCCAAGCATCCATAACCTTTGGATACCGGACGGATCGAAGGATAATCCCGTCGATCGATGGACACCCCGAAAACTGTTGAAAAATTCACTGGAGACCATATACAAGGAGGAATTTTCAGACAGAGACATCAAAGATTCTGTCGAAAGTAAGCTTTTCGGGATTGGGAGTGAAGCCTATGTCGTGGGTTCTCATGAATTTTATCTGGGATTCGCTTTAGAAAATAATCTGATGGTATGCCTGGATCTTGGCCATTTTCATCCTACTGAATCTGTGCCCGATAAAATTTCGTCTATCCTGCAGTTTTCATCCGAACTCCTCCTTCACATCAGCCGGGGTGTAAGATGGGACAGCGATCATGTTGTCATTTTGAATGACGATCTGAGACACATCGCCGAAGAGATTGTCCGGGGGAACA
>CAZEWV010000454.1:0-2568 GCA_964516025.1 uncultured Eubacteriales bacterium | reverse complement strand
CATCATGTCTTTTCTAAAAATAGAAAGGAGGCAAGATGGCCAAAAAGAGGTTATCCATGCAAAAAGTACGAGAAATTCTCAGGTTAAATCATTCAGGACTTTCCATTCGGGCCATAGCCAGGGCATGTTCGATTGGCAGGGAAAGTGTGCGGGAGTATTTATGTCGGGCCTCAGAAGCGGGTCTTAGCTGGCCTCTTCCTGAAGAGCTTGATAATCAAACTCTGGAACAGCAGCTTTTCCCTTCTGCAATAAAGATTTATGGGAAGAGGAGCAGTCCCAACTTTGTATTGATTCATCAGGAATTGAAGAAAAAAGGAGTGACCCGCAGACTACTTTGGACAGAGTATAAGGAAGAGGATTCCGGTTATTATGGCTACTCCCAGTTCTGCGAACTTTACAGACGATGGTCAAAGAATCTAAATCCCTCCATGCGGATGCCTCACAAGGCCGGAGAGAAGTTGTTTGTCGACTATGCCGGGCTGACCATGGTCTATACGGATCCAAAAAGCGGAGAGGAAAAGAAGGCGTATATTTTTGTAGCCACTTGGGGAGCTTCCAATTACACATATGCTCAAGCCTTTCCTTCACAAGCTCTTCCTTCCTGGATTGGCGGTCATATAAAGGCGTTTGAGTATTTTGGCGGAGTCCCAGAGCTTTTAGTGCCGGATAACACCAAGACCGGTGTGACCTCTCCATGTTACTATGAGCCGGATCTTAATCCCACATATCATGAGTTTGCGCGGCATTATGGAACAGCTGTCCTTCCGACTAGGGTCAACCATCCTAAAGATAAAGCCAAGGTGGAAAAAGGAGTCCAGACTGTTGAATACTGGCTCATTGCACCGCTGAGGAAGAGACAGTTTTTTAGTATCGCTGAGATAAATGAAGCTCTGTGGGAAAGGCTCGAAGATCTCAACACCCGTCCGATGCAGCATCTGGACAAAAGCCGCAGAGAGATGTTCGATGAGTTGGATAAACCCGTGCTCCGGCCCCTGCCGCAAACTGCCTTTGAAGTGGCGGAATGGAAAAGAGCCAAAGTACATATTGATTACCATGTGGCATTTATAAGGCATTACTACTCTGTGCCCTACACATTGATCGGAAAGAGTGTCTCTATCAGAGCAACAGACCAGATCGTTGAAGTCTTTTACAACACACGCCGAGTCTCTTCCCATAAAAGAGATGACACACCGGGGCGACACTCCACTCACCCTGAGCATATGCCGGAATCGCATCGTCAATATGCAGATTGTAATCCTGAGCGGTTTATCAAATGGGCAAAGAAAATCGGATCAATCACCGAAGAACTTGTCAATGGTATCTTCACTCATCGTCCTCATATCGAACAAGGATATCGTTCTTGTCTGGGACTTATCCGTCTAGAGAAACAGTATGGAAAAGAGAGACTGGAAGCCGCTGCAAAGAGAGCTCTGTTTTTCGGTCTTTATTCCTTCAAAGGAGTGAGAAATATCCTGGAAGCAGGACTCGATAAAGTGTCTATAGAGGAATCGACCGGTGTGGTCAGTAAAACACACGGCAACATCCGGGGAACAGATTACTATTCCTGAAGGATAAGATATGAATCGATCAGAGATAAAGCTTTATACGGCCTCTGAGAGCCTCGTTTTATTAAACGTTTTGCCTCAAGAGCCAAAATACAAAAATAAAGGAGATAATCATGCTACATCAACCGATAATGGATAAATTATTTGCTCTTAAACTTAGCGGTATGCTGGAGGGACTACGGGAACAGATGGAAGGCTCGCAGTACAAGACGCTGAGTTTTGATGAGCGTTTCGGTCTTCTTCTAGATAGAGAATGGGACCTGCGGCAGAGCCGAAAGCTGCATCGCCGGATGCGAATGGCACGGTTTAGAGAGCAGGCGGTTATAGAAGATCTCGATATATCCGCAAAACGAGGACTGGATAGAAAACAAGTCCTCTATCTGGCAGAGGGAAAATGGATAAACGAAAAACTCAATATGGTTATCACCGGCCCTACAGGTGCTGGAAAGACCTATCTGTCCTGTGCTCTTGGAAACGCAGCTTGCCGAAATGGATATTCGGTCCGTTATTTTCAGCTCTCCCGGCTGCTTGAAAAGCTGAAACTTGCCCGCGCTGACGGATCTTATCCGAAGTTGTTAGATCATATCGCCAAATACAAACTCCTCATCCTCGATGACTGGCTTCGTAATCATCTGACCGAAACTCAAACAAATGATATCCTTGAAATCGTAGAAGACAGATACAATCACAGCTCGACTATGGTTGTCACTCAGATACCGGTTACAGAATGGCATGAACAGTTCGCCAGTCCAACTCTTGCCGATGCCATTATGGACAGAATCGTTCACAATGCATACAGGTTGGAATTAAAGGGAGAATCTATGAGAAAACGTAAGTCATCCTTGACTCATTCCGGCCACTTAGAGGTATAATGAAAAGCCAGCGTCGCTTCGCTCCGAAAGGTGACCGGAATAAACCGGAATCGGTGGCCGGATTGGCCGGAATAAGCAAAATTTATTTGAATCGTTCGTTGAAGTAAACATTTTATCTTTCGGAGATCTTT
>CAZEWV010000453.1:0-2580 GCA_964516025.1 uncultured Eubacteriales bacterium | reverse complement strand
ACAAATATCCACACAGGCTTCTTCTTTGTCCTTGTGAAAGTGCAAATTTCATCAGCCTGAAGTTCAATTAACTCAAGGTCTTTGAGGTTTTGATTGTTAAACTCACCAGCAGCTTGACACGCAATATATTGCCAGCTGGAAATCGTATTCCAGGAAAGGCGCTTGATCCGTGAAATTGATGAAATCCCAACTCCTTCAACAGTCATATCTACCACCTCATCGAAATCAGAACGAGATTTGTGGAGTCGATAGTATGGAGTTCCTTTTGTTGAACAGAAGGTCTTTTTACAGGTCTTACAGAGATAACGCCGCCGTCGCCCTTGTCTCGTTTTATACTTTGAATGACGGATGATATTACCTTCACCATACTTCCTGAAATCCTGACATTTTTCATTCTGGCAGCAGCGATCTCTTACAGGCTTATACTTCATTAGACATATTCCTAGCAATACGATTGTACTTAACTTGTTTGGAAATAATAGCTTGCTGTGTATTTTTGATCAAGCAACAACACTTCCCTGAGGAAGCACCCAAATTTCCATAGATGGCGGAAAGCCTTGGAAGCTTGGCTTGGAAGTGCCAAACATAAGGGGTCTGAGTGTTCATCCCGGTGGACAGCGAATCGCCTTCAGTTCATCCTCACTCACCACTTCGATCTGGACAATGGAAAATTTTCTGCCCAAAACCAAAGACAAAAAATAAGCCCGCAAAAGGGCGATTGATAGAGACGGCTTGTATTCGAGCCGTCCCCTCTCTATTTACATTAGGACGGATGGATTTCGTATCCATAATCTTTGAAATGGCGGTCGAAGGCGAAAGCTTTCCGAACTCCGGTTCGGTGCATGACCTCGAAACTGACACAATCGACCAGACTTAAGGAGCGCCGATTGGCTATAAGATGGGTGCTGACGGCTGCGGAATGAACTTCTTTGGTCATCCAGATGATACGCAGAACAGGAATGATGTCTTGTTCGAAGACGCGGACGGCTTTCATCCCAATTCGCCGCAAGAGGACAGCCGATGTTTCAACCAGGATGTAGTTGTGGCATATCAATGCTTCTTCTTCACTGATAATCCGTGTCCAAAATGGATTGGCCGCCTTATGGTTCCTGTCACTCCCGTCGAGAACGGCCAGAAAAGCACTCGTATCAATAAAGATATTCATGAATGTCACCGAGTCTTTTTTTTGTTCCTTTTGGGCGCAACCACTAAATAGGAGTCTCCAAGATGCTTATCATGAAAAGAAGAAAGATCTTGGATGCCTGATCGGAAGCGACCGGCTGCTGCTATAGCTCTTTTCCGCAGTTCTTCAGGATCGATGATATCTATGGAAACCTCTTTCTTGTATTCCCCGACTTCTTCCTTCACTCCTGACGGCTCCAAAAAAGCAACCTTCCAAGCACGGACAGAATCCCGGATGAATTGACTTCTTGTCCATCCTGTCTTGAGCCGTAAGGACTCAAGTTCCTTGAATACCTCCTTCGGCATACTCACAGCGAATTTGACCGTTTTGCTCATGGCTACTATTATTGGTATGAAATATTCATACTATAGTATGAATATTTGTTCCCACCTTGTCAAGGACAAATTGCATATTGCTAAAAAAGGACTATTCTCTGTAAAAAAAATCCACTCAAACTCAACCTATTCTCAACATAAAAAGCACGAACTTGTTCTATACTGAGGAAACAAATTGGAGGATGGACAGAATTGACATCTTGTTAATGAGGATATACTGTTTTCTCAGAACTTTTAAAAATGGCCATTAAACTGAACTGGCAGCGGAGATCGATTGTTATGCTTGCTGTTTTCACGCTGGTTCTTGGCTTCATTCTGACTACACTTGCTGTTCGTGAAGCAGAGAGGGAAAGGCTTTCTCAAGAGAAGAATCTTGATGGAGAGCAGCAGAGATATGCCAGTCTTCTCGCCGGGGAAATCGACTCCCTTTTTTCGGAGATGGAAGGGAAGATATCGGCAGCCTTATCAGATGTTCAAACACAACAGGACATTCAAAAATTGTCAGAGGCCTGTCGTTTGGGTGCGGACAATGAAGCTCTTTTTGGTGACATCTTTCTCGTCGATGGTAACAACGACTTAGTTCTTCCCCTCAGGAGCCCCCTGTTTCTCACATCAGAGAGGAGGCGTCTTGCTGGAATTAATCTGGAAAAAATTGAGAGCATCGGACTCTTTAAAACAGCGGAATCGGCCGAACTCATAACCAATAATCTGCCCTTTGCTATTCAGTCCTATAAAACATTAGTAAACAGAGCCAGGGTAAACTCTTCCAAGGCATTGGTTTTAAATCGCCTTGCCAGATGCTACATGAAATCTGGGAATTTCAACCAAGCTCTTTTGTTTTGTGTAATCAAATTCTTCCTTGGAAAGCGGATTGAAGTAAGTAAGGCGAATTTCTGTCATTTCTGTAACCGGACCCTGTATTTTGTATTTTGTGCTGATCCATTTTGTTGCTTGAGGGGTGAGATCGTAGAAAAATTGTCTTCCCCACCCCATGCCCCTTCCGTAATCCGGATTGGATTATGAATCCATACAAATGTAACAAAAAATACGCCACTCCATACT
>CAZEWV010000452.1:0-2593 GCA_964516025.1 uncultured Eubacteriales bacterium | reverse complement strand
CAATAATTTCTTCTGACAATCACTTCTTCATATTTACACTAAAAATTAAGGACATTAAATGGAATTTTATAAATTAAATCTCGATTCCAGGCTTCAAAAGGGAATTGCAGACATAGGCTATACGGAGATGACAGACGTTCAGGAACAAACCCTGTCTAAAACACTTCATGGAAGAGATGTTGCAGTGCAGTCGCAGACAGGAACAGGAAAAACTGCGGCGTTTTTAATCACAATGATGGAACACCTGTCGAGAAAAAATTCTCCCAATAATAAATTTGCGCTGATCATTGTCCCCACGCGGGAATTGGCCGTTCAGATCGAAAAAGAAGCTCGTCAATTGAGCCGGCACATGAAATGTGCGGTAGGAAGTTTCTATGGCGGGGTTGGTTATACTCGCCAACTAGAGTTTCTGCGAAAAGGCGTAGACATTGTTATCGGAACTCCCGGACGTTTGTTGGATTTTAGCCAAAAGGGCTATCTACGGTTGAAAGATGTTGAAGTACTCGTGATCGATGAGGCCGATCGGATGTTCGATATGGGATTTCTTCCGGATATCACAAAACTTATTCAAAAAATGCCTTCACAAAAACACAGACAGAGCATGCTGTTCAGTGCCACTTTAAACCGGTTTTCAAGGACGGTTGCCTATAAACACATGAATGATCCGGATTTTATTGAACTCACTCCTGATCAAATGACCGTTGATACAATTTCACAAGAACTCTATCATGTGAAAAGCCATATCAAATTGAATCTTTTATTGGGCATTCTTAAAGCTGAAACTCCTCAAAATGCCTTGATTTTTACCAACACTAGACATGTCGCTTTTCGTCTGTCACAGAAACTCAAAGGCAACGGATACAGGTGCCAACATCTGACAGGTGATCTTCCACAAAATCGTAGATTGAAAGTTATTGATGACTTCATGAAAGGAAAATTTTCTTTACTTGTTGCGACCGACGTGGCCGCGCGCGGACTTCATATTGATAATCTTGACATGGTTTTCAATTATGATATTCCCCAGGACTGCGAGAATTATGTACACCGGATAGGTCGCACGGCCCGTGCCGGCAAAAAAGGTAAGGCCGTAACATTGGCCTGTGAGGGGACAGCCAGCCATCTCGAATCGATAGAGGCCTTCATCGGTATGAACATTCCCGTTCAGCCGGAGAATTTTAATCTGATTGCCAATGACAGAAGTTATCTAGATTCTCACAAGAAAAGGTCATCCGATTATAATAGATCCAGATATGAGAAACGTCCCCATTCTAGAGGGAGAAAGACGTATCGCTCTTCACATTCCCAGTCTCAGACATACGCGAGATAAATCACAAAATATTTAAAAAACCTCAACGATGTGTTTGTTTTGAACGATAATCACTGTATTTTTTTAATTTCATTAAAGATAGATTCGACAAGTCTTGCGTGGTTGTCTTCAAATTCCTTCTTGATTTCTTCTAAGTTTTTTCCCTGTCCGATTAAAGTTTTAATCTTTCCCTGAAGTTGTTTCATCTCTTCTATATGGTGCTTTACCGTGCTTCTATCTACGGGTTCACTATGCCCACTGCAGAACAGTTCCGCATCCAAATTATCCAGCATTTTGGTGAGCGTTTTGAGATGAGAAAAAGAATTCCCTCCTTTATAAGAATGGATGAGCTGAGGCCTGCCCATAAATATCTGGTCTCCGATAAAGGCGGTTTTTTCTTCCGGAAAATAGACAACCGTATCTCCTGTCGTATGACCGACACCAAAATACCAAAGTTCAATTTTTTTGGATCCCAGATAGATATCGAGCTTATCGCTGTAGGTGACAGAAGGCAGAAAGGGGGCGTATTCCGGATTATTCCATACCGACGGTTTTCCGTTTCTCTGAGGATGTAAGAAATCTAGGCGGCAGTTTTTATGGGCGACAATAGTCACTGTTTGAGGGAAAAATGGATTTCCCATAATATGGTCTCCATCGCTGTGTGTGTTGACAAGATATCTGATGGGTTTGTCGGTAATCTTCTGAATCTCCTCTATTGTTAAATCGACAGATTCTTTTGTCTGTTTAGTGTCGATCACAAGGATGCCGTTGTCACCGATATAAAATCCTCCATTTGCGCCCCGTCCCCCAAGAATCTGGTACAGCCGGTCCGAGATCTTCTCGAGTTTGAGGGGAGCGGTTTGTCTTTGTTGGGCAAACGAAGACAATGTCACCAATAAAATTGAACAGAGAAAAACCGATAAAAGTACACACTTTTTTTTCATTTTGTTCCTCCTAAAGAAATGATGAAACTGTCGATCATCCATAAAATTCCAAATAAAAATATCACAGAAAAAATGGCCCGCCGATTTCCGGCATGCCCTTTTGATACTCTTGAAAAATTATAAGTTAAACACTTTACTTGAGAATAGGATCATCCACAACTTTGAATTTTTTAGTGACCACTTCGTTATCGTCCACAATCAGAGTCACTTTGTAAGTGCCTTCTTCGACGAGCGATGGACCGCCTCTTCTGAACTGCTGCTGGTTCCCCCCGGCCTGCGTCCTTCTTCTTCTGAGATTCCAAACGGCTTTATGGAGACCGGGATCACCCTTGCCCCGGACTTC
>CAZEWV010000451.1:0-2601 GCA_964516025.1 uncultured Eubacteriales bacterium | reverse complement strand
CCGCATCCTGGCTCAAGTACACTACCAAAATGCTAAAAATCTGTCAACTCTTGCACGGAAATACTCCATCGAATTGAGGATTCAATTTTAAAAGTGAGATTTTTCAGCCAAAACAGCGTCTCTTAAGACAGAGGAAAAAAAATGACAAATATATCGAGCTATGAAAATTTGGATTGTTGGCAGAAGGCCCGGAATCTTGCTGTGGATATCTATCAAGCGTCAATGAACGGGACCCTGAGTAAAGATTTTGTGCTCAGAGACTATCTGAGGAGGTCGGCTGTGTCCATAGTTTCAAACATTGCTGACGGGAAAGAACGAGACACTCCAGCTGAACTTATCCGATTTTTGCGTCTCGCCAAAGCCTCAACCGCCAAGCTGCGCACTCAACTCGTAATCTCAAGAGAAATCGGGCATCTCGCCGAAGGAGACTTCCTGGATCTGGAAGACAAGGCTATCAGCATTTCTTCATCCATCGCCAATTTGCTAAAAAAAATGAAGCCATCGACAGAATAATTCTTGAGCTGTTGGACAAGGAAAAGGCATTCCTTTAGAATAGTTGTGGATGCCTAAATATGACGGAAAGAACTAAAATTGCTCTCCTCTTCGGTGGACGCTCCGCCGAACATGAAGTCTCTCTTGTTTCTGCCGCCTCAATCTATAAAAACTTGAACCCACAGAAATTCGAAATTCGCTCCATCTACATCAGCAAAGAGGGGAACTGGCGTTTAGTCCCATCCCCCCTTCTCTCGTTTGCAGAATTGTCGGATGGCCGCTTTTTTTCATTCATTCCCTGGTCAAGTGGAGAAGATACCAAGGATGTCAAAGCCGACATCTATTTTCCCATTCTTCATGGACCTTTTGGAGAAGACGGCACGATTCAAGGTTTTTTTGAGATGGCCGACGTTCCCTATGTGGGTGCCGCCGTTCTCGCCTCGGCAGCAGGAATGGATAAAGCGATAGCTAGAATTCTCTTTCAGGCAAAAAATCTACTTCTAGCCAAATATGAAGTATTTTTGGAGGAAGAGTGGTTGCTCCAAACAGAAACCACTCTAAAAAAAATACAGAAAGAGTTTTCTCTTCCTCTATTCGTCAAACCAGCAAACCTGGGATCGAGTGTAGGGATTTCTCAGGTTAAAGACTATGAGGAATTGGGCAAAGCTCTGACTGAAGCCTTTCTCTATGATAAAAAAATTCTTGTCGAAGAAGCCATTCAAGGCAGAGAAATCGAGTGCAGCGTCTTGGGAAATGATAAGCCCAAAGCCTCTCTCCCGGGAGAAGTTATCCCCTATCGTGCATTTTATGACTACCAGGAAAAATATATCGACGGAAATACGACATTCGGCATTCCTGCCGACCTCTCCGAAAACATCACTAAAAAAATTCAAGAATTATCCATCAAGGCCTTTAAGGCAGTCGATTGTTCCGGGATGGCTCGTGTTGATTTTTTTCTCCAAGATAAGACAAACACAATTTATCTCAACGAGATCAACACAATCCCAGGTTTCACAGAAATCAGCATGTACCCCAAACTCTGGGAAATAAGCAACCTTCCCTTTCCAGATCTTTTGGAGAAACTGATTGATCTGGGATTCGAAAAACACCGGACAAAAAAACGGAACACTCAAGGTTTTGTCTCATGAGAATCCTAAGTATAGATTTTGGAGACAGGAGGATTGGTCTCGCTGTCAGTGATAGGCTCCAAATCACAGCGCAGGCTCTCGGGCATTATCTGGTCACCAATAAGGAAGAGGATAAGAAGTATTTCACACAGCTTGTGACCGATTACCAGATCGAAAAGATCGTTCTAGGCCTTCCCCTGAGAATGGACGGCACATCTGGACCCCGCGTTGACAAGACCAAAGCCTTTGCATCATGGTTGGAAGGGTTTCTGGATACACCCATTATCTACTGGGATGAACGGCTTTCAACCATACAGGCCACACGGATACTCAACGAGCAGAATGTCAAGGGAAAAGCAAAAAAAAACCTCAAAGACCAAATTTCCGCCGTCATCATTCTCTCCAGTTACCTGGAAAGTCTAAGAGAAAATTCCCATGATACTGAAAATTATTAAGCGTTTTCTCCTGCTGGCCACTATTTTGATCCTATTCATGGCCAGTTGGTTTGCCTTTGAATTTCTGAGCACTCCAAAAAGCCCAACGGAAAATATCCTGTTTGAAATTGAGAGGGGAGAAGGAGCCAAAAGCCTAGCCGGACACTTCAAAGAAAAGGAGATCATCCAAAATAAAACGGCTTTTCTGTATGGCCACTTTTTATTCTATTCCAAAAAAACTATCAAAGCCGGAGAATACGTTTTTGATCTTCCCCTCTCTATTCAAAAAATCCTTCACATCATCACAGAGGGGAAAAACCTTCTTCATGCGGCAACCATTCCCGAAGGATTAACCCGGATTGAAATTGCAGACCATCTGGAATCTCTCGGCTTTGCTGAGAGGCAGGCCTTTATGAAAGCATCGGAAGACACGAGTGATATCTCTGCCTTGGACCCCGATGCGCGTGATCTGGAAGGATACCTGTTTCCTGAGACATATTTTTTCCCAAAAGGAGTCACGACTGAGAAGATCGTCTCTTCTATGACCG
>CAZEWV010000450.1:0-2603 GCA_964516025.1 uncultured Eubacteriales bacterium | reverse complement strand
TACGTACGGTGGTGTGGGGGGACGGAGGCTAGCCGCCTCCTCCTACCCGATCATGTTTCTGCGGAGGCATTATGAGGTCACCACACTCTCTGCGGTCGTTCGTGATGAACTTCATGTGCCGATGCCTTGCATCTGCAGCAACCTCAGTCCGTGAATAATCCAGGCTAAGTATGATGTTCCTTTAATTACTTCTTCTGATTTTGGATGGGTTTGACATCCAGGACAAAACAGCTTCGTCCATGCGTACCGATGACCATCTCATTTTCGCGGGGATGGATTACTAAATCGTGTACGGGGGTGGTGGGGAGGTGATTGCTAAGGGAATGCCACTTTTGACCACTATTCAGGGACACGTAAACACTCAATTCGGTTCCTACATACAGAATGTTTTTAGCGTGAGGATCTTCCCTGATGACATTAATGGATTCGGCCGGCAAGTTTCCGGCAATCGATGTCCATGTCTTACCGAAATCTGTGGACATGGAGAGGTATTTCTCGAAGTCATCCTCGCGGTATCCGGTGAAGGAAACATAGACCGTTCCTTCTTCATGCCGGGAGGCAATCACCCGGCTGACCCACTTTGAAGGAAGGCCAGATTTTATCAATGTCCAGCTCTTTCCATCGTCCTTTGTGATCTGGACATTTCCGTCATCCGTTCCCGCATAGATCAAACCCTCTTTGAGCAGCGATTCAGACAGAGAGGTGATCGTTCCAAAAGGAACATTGCCCTGCTTTTCAGGGCCTGGATTGGTGGTTAGATCCGGGCTGATGCATTCCCAGCTGTCGCCCCGGTCGAGGGATTTATACACTTTGTGGGCGGCATAGTACAGGGTTCGGGGATCATAATAAGAGATGAAATAAGGCGTCATCCAGTTGCGCCGCAGCCGAGGCTCTCCCTCCTCAGCTACGGGTTTTATGGATTTTGTCTCTCCTGTTTTTATGTTCTTTCTCCGGAATTCTCCGAACTGGTGTTCGTAATAAATAGTGTTGGGATCTGAAGGATCCAATTCTGTAAAATAACTGTCTCCTCCTCCCCACCTATCCAGATAGACATGTTTCCAGGGATCTTCCACCCCGTATTTGGTCAATCTATCCTCAAGGTTGTGAGTGCCTGGCCCAAAGAGAGCGGCGTCGTCCTGGGTCCCCCCGTAGATGTTGTAGGGTTCGGCCATATCCACCGAGATGGCATAAAACTCACCGATGGGGAGATTGTTAAAATGGAGCCAGGTAGTGCCGCGGTCATAGGAGCAGTAAAAACCCCCGTCATTACCCAGCAGAAGCCGGTCCGGATTCCTGGGATCGATCCACATCTCATGCATGTCCAGATGCATGACCCGGATATCATGGGACAGCAGATGAACGATGGTTTCTCCGGTCGGCTCGAAGGTTTTTCCGCCATCCTTGGAGCGAATGAGCTTATTGCCCAAAACATAGATCTCATTAGTGTCGTCTGGGGAAATTCTGATCAAGCAGAAATCGTAACCAATCCCTGTAGGCACATCACCTTCATGAGTCCTTTTCCAGGTTTCGCCTTTGTCATCTGAGCGATAGACTTCTCCTCTGTACCGACGTCTTTCTTTGCTGGGAGTGCGATTGTCCACAAGAGCATACAGGACATTGGGATCGAGAGAAGATACAGCCAATCCAAAACGGCCGATAAACTCTCCTGTCGGCAGACCATTAGATAGCCGCTTCCAGTTTGAACCGCCATCTACGGTTTTGTACAGTGCGCTGTCTTTCCCGGTTATCACATTATTCCAGGCCTTTCTGTCTCTTTCCCATGCGGCGGCATAGAGCGTCTGATTGTCAGACGGGTCCATGACGACTTCGACAATCCCGATTTTTTCCGAGATGTAGAGAATCTTTTGCCAGGTTTTTCCTCCATCGGTGGTTTTAAACAGCCCCCTTTCTTCGTTATAGCCATAGTTATGTCCCAGGGCAGCCACATACACGACCTCGGGATCTTTGGGATCGATCAGGACCCTGGGAATGTGATGAGTGTCATGCAGTCCCATGTTTGTCCATGTCAAACCCGCATCTGTAGATTTGAAAACTCCTGTGCCGGCAAATGAGCTCCGTGCCATCAGGATCTCTCCTGTTCCAACCCAGACAATGTTGGGATCTGTTGGAGCGATGGCGATGCTGCCGATAGTAAATGTGGACTCATTTTCGAAGATCGGTTTCCAGGTGGTTCCGTTGTTGACGGATTTCCAGAGATTCCCGGATCCAGCACCGACATAAAGGGTATGGGGTTCATCGGGATGACAGGCTATGGCTTCGATCCGGCCGCCCTGAAGTTCCGGGCCCACCGCCCTCCATTTTAGATCTTTAAAAGGAGATTCCTCTTTGAGTTTTTGGTGGTGTGCCCAGGCTTTCATCCGTTTCTCCGGAGATGTGGCACTGTTCTGACTGTCACTGAGGTCAGAAACCGAATAGCCGAGGCTCAGGCCAAAACACATCATAGAGAATAAAATCAAGATCACTCTGCTATACTTCATTCTAAAATCTCCTTTAAAAAGGGATCGTAAAAAGGGGTCGCGTCTCGACATTCGACATTTCGGTGCGAAATGTCGAATGTCGAGACGCGACCCCTTTTTACTTAG
>CAZEWV010000449.1:0-2606 GCA_964516025.1 uncultured Eubacteriales bacterium | reverse complement strand
GGTTGTAAAGCCTGCCCTATCCGATTGGAGGCAGTATAGGCACGAGCGTGTCATTGATTTCTTAAAGCCTGCCGTTAAGTTCTATCACGAAGAGAGAAAGAGGCACTCGCTGGTCAACTTTGCCGATCTTATTCTATCTGTTTCGGCTCTTTTGAGAAAGAACCCGCAGGTTAGGGCTTATTTTCAAAAGAAGTTTACCCATATCCTGGTCGATGAATTTCAGGATACGGATCCCGTGCAGGCTGAAATCTTGATGTATCTAACGGGATCGGATCTAGAGGAGAAGGACTGGCGGAAGGTTAAACCCAAGGCGGGATCACTCTTTCTGGTAGGAGATCCAAAACAGTCGATCTACAGGTTCAGGCGGGCCGACATCGACACCTATAATGTGGCCGCGGCATTGGTCCTGGGAAGCGGAGGCGAAGTGCTGCGGCTTACGACCAATTTCAGGTCACTGGATTCTCTGGCTGGATGGAATAATCCGCTCTTTGAGGGGACCTTTCCTATTGAGTCGAGCCGGCACCAGGCGCCTTTTGCGCCGATGAATACAATTAGACCGGATGAGGTCGGGATCTGGAGCGGGATCTATAAGATCACAAATGAAAAAAAGTACAGAAACAGCGGGAAGCTGATTGCCGTAGTTGATGCTGCGGCTATTGCCGATTGGATCGGATGGGCCTGCGATGGCCATGTCAAGCTGCTGCGGAGTAAGGAGGAAAAAGAGCGGGGACTGGGGGAGACAGCTGTGCCTTCGGATTTTCTGATTTTGTTCAGGTACAAAAAAAATATGGGTTCTTATGCAAGGGCGTTGGAGGAGAGGGGGATTCCCTATGAGATAACCGGAAGCGATGCCTTTAGCGACAGCGAGGATATAGGAGAGATTGTTTGTCTGGCTAAGGCGCTGAGGGATCCAGATAATGAGGTTTTGGTGGTGAGTGTGTTGAGGGGGATCTTTTTTGGTGTTAGTGACAATGCACTTTTGGAATACAAGAGAGAAGGGGGACGGTTTTCTTTTCTTGGGACAAAAGATGGGGCGAAAAGCCAGGGTGCACGGTATGTGGGGGAGTGTTTAGTAGAGCTCAATAAATGGTGGCGATGGACAAAGGAGTATGCGGCCTCTACGGCGATGGAGAAGATCTTTGAGGACTCGGGGATAGTTAACTATCTGGCCTCTTCTGAGATGGGGAGCTCTAAGGCGGGAAATGTGCTCAAGCTCCTTGAATTTCTGCGGAGCCGGGAGAGGGACGGCAAGACCTCTTTTTCCGATGTTGTCGAATATATGGAAGAACTGGTTGAGGTTAAGGAAGTCCAGGAGATGAGCCTGACGCCGGGGAGAATGGAAGCGGTAAGGCTCATGAACCTGCATAAGGCCAAGGGATTGGAAGCGCCTGTCGTTTTTCTGGCTAATCCTGTTGGAGGCAAGTACTTTGAACCCGATAAACATGTCGTAAGACTGGAGGGGGGAGGACCAAGGGGGTATTTTTTGTTTAAGAAGAGGATTTGGTTTACAGGCAAGATCCTGTCGCAGCCCATGGAGTGGGCAGAGAGGATGGAAGAGGAAAAGCTCTATATGGCGGCCGAAGAAGAGCGGTTGATGTATGTAGCCGCTACGAGGGCCAAAAACATGCTTGTTGTGAGTTCGTATGAGGGGAATCTATCGAGAAAGGCCTGGGAGCTCCTAGATGGGTATTTAAAGGATGTTGAAGAGCTTGTTATTCCCGAACCTGCTGGTGTTGTGGGGAAAAAGGAAGTGTCGGTTTCAAAGGATGAGTTTGAAGAGGTTAGAGCGGGATTAAAGGGGAATATCGAACGGGGGATTGAGTCGAGTTATTTGGTTGAGAGTGTCACCTCTCTGGCAAAAGCCGAAGGGGAGCTGCCCGGATGGAGTGAGAGCGGTTTGGGGATGAGCTGGGGCCGGATTGTCCACCATGTGCTCAATGTGGTGGGGAGAGGGGATGATGTCGATTTAGAGCTTTTGGTGAGGAATGCGCTTGTGGCTGAGGAGAGAGATCTAGGGGAGAAGTGGCGGATGCTGGATTTGATTGAATCGATTTTAGGGTCTGAGTTCTGGGCGCGGATGCAGAAGGCCGAGAGAAAATATTTTGAGATCCCTTTTTCCATAAAGACCGATGCGAAAGCTTTAGAGATGGATAAAGATCTCCCCGTGATTCTCACGGGTATTATCGATCTTGTCTTCTGGGAAGACAGCGGATGGGTGATCGCCGATTACAAGACCGATGAAATTGAGCGAAGTCTCAAAAAGTTTATCGACTACTACACCCCCCAGGTTAAAATCTACAGCCAATTCTGGGAACAAATCACAGGCGAATCCGTCAAAGAAACCGGCCTCTACTTCACCTCCATCAACCACTGGTCCAAAGTCTACCCTTAAATTGGGGACAGTCCCCAATAAATTGTAATTAAAGGGACACTGTACTTAATTCTATATAATAATTAATGAGAAAAATTAGAAAACAGATACGTCCATATCTATTAAGGACGAACAGGCGCAATATTATAGTGTCGACTGTTCCTTTTATGTTAAAATAAAGTAACTATTCAGGTATTAAACGTTCAGCAATAGATTTCCTGTCCAAATACCTTCG
>CAZEWV010000448.1:0-2611 GCA_964516025.1 uncultured Eubacteriales bacterium | reverse complement strand
TCAAGCTATTTTATCCGTGAATTGGAGAGAAAAATTGGCGAGGACGCAAAAAATATCAGCAGAGAATTGAATAATCTTGAAAACATCGGATTACTGAGGAGTGAAAAAAGAGGACTACAAAAATTCTATTCAACTAAAACAGACTTCCTCTTTTATTCCGAATTAAAGGCCGTGTTTTTGAAGTCCTCAGGATTAGAGGGACTCTTTAGAGATATTGTTGTACAGCTGGAAGGCATAGAGCAGGTGTTTATGAAAGAATTCCCATCCCCCGAAGACGAGGAATCAGCGCAAATCAAGCTTATTTTCGTCGGAAAACCCGACATGGCCATCTTGAACAACACAGTCAATGATCTCATGAAGAAAAGCGGCCGGGAAGTCATCTACAGATGCTACAGTTTAGAAGAGTTTGATGAACGTCAAAGAATGGACGACTCCTACATTTTAGAAGTTTCTTCCGGAGAAAAAATTATTTAGGAGAGATGTCTTCAATTGGAATCCACATTTACGTGTGAAGTCAGGTATACAGTATGAGATAATATTTTTTTAATGAATGCAACCTAATGAATTAGGACAAATAATGAAAAAAATACCACTCTTTTTTCTTTTAGCCATTATAGTAACATGCCCGCATGTCTTTCCTTGGGCTGCTGAGCCCGAACTGGAAATCAGAACTAAAATAATCTTCGAATTGGGAAAAGAGGGCATTCTTTTCAGCAGTATAGAGTCTGTGTGTGAAGACGCTCAGAAGAATGTCTATGTCCTGGACAGGATGGCCTCAAAGATCTACAAATTTTCTCCCGATGGCAAACTTCTTCTGTCTTTTGGCGGCAAAGGCCAGGGCCCGGGTGAATTCCAGGCGCCGCACGATATTTTCATCGCACAGAACGGGCACATTATTGTCAGCGAAGATATCGCATTTGTTTCGGTATTTAATGCCGAAGGACAGTTTATCGAACGTATATCCACTAAAAAAGGTCTAGCCTTGACTTTTTTGGACGAGAATCTTTTCTACGCCTGGATATGGGATGAAGGCGGACGTACACAGCTGCTCGTCGACAAAGAAGGGACCATCGTAAATACGTTTTTTTCTGTTTCCAGGGACGATTTTTCTGTCTCAGCGCCCGACGAATCGGGACGCCAAGTGATGTTTAATTATGCCACTCCTGAAATCGCTCCCTCTTTTATGTTCAACCGGTTCCAAAACCATTTCGTCATCGCTATCAATGATCGATACAAGTTTTCTCTCTTCGACTCTAAAGGAACAATTCTCTCGACATTCAAAAGAGACATCAAACCTCAGAATCTGTCGACAAAAGAAAGAAACCTCCTCCTGATTCAAATGCAGGAAACAAGGGACTGGCCGGACTGGATCATGAAGCTTATCCGGAAAAATATGGCAAAGGCAAAAACATTCTTCAGTACAATCCGATTGTCTGAAAAGTATATCTTTGTCTTTAGGGTGCGCGAAAACCTCACGGACACGGACAGCCTTTTCCCCGTGGATGTTTTTAGTATCGATGGTGATTTCATGGGATCAACCGGTCTATCGACGCAGCCTCTTTTTGTTTCCGATTTGTTCATGTATGCTGTAGGCTCAGATGAAGAGGATAATCTCCTCCTACGGAAGATCCAATATAAAGTAATCGAATAACGTTTTAGACCACGGATTTCTGAAATCACAGGAGCCGGTCCGGGAATGTAAAAAATCATCGACGCAGGATTTGATGGAATCCATTTGGATATCGTCGATGCCTTTGAATACTGGGAAGAGTAAGGGATTTATTGTTTTATAATCTTGTGTGTAACCACCCCCATGGTGTAGAATAACCTCAATATCAATTGCATTAATTTGTATGGCAGAAAAAAAGGATCTGGATTTTACGTACACCACCATTGATGAAATTTTCCGATTGAGTTTTGGGGAATCAGCCGATTACAGCGGAGCCAAATATGATGGCGACTTTTCGATGTCTCTGGAAGAAGCTCAAAGAGCAAAACACATATTTATAGCGGACAGCCTTAGCATTAGCAAGGGAAGCAAAGTGCTTGATATGGCTTGTGGCTGGGGACCTTTTTCCAAATATATTACCCGGGAAAGAGAGGCAAAAAGCATTGGCTTAACCTTGTCGCAAGGACAAGCAGAAGCCTGTCAAAAAAATGGACTGAATGTAATAGTGAAAGATTGCCGATATGTAAAGCCGGACGACTTTGGAATGTTTGATGCCATCACCTGCATTGGAGGATTAGAACATTTCTGTTCCGTTGAAGAATGGAAAGAGGGTAAGCAGGAAAAAATATACAGCGATTTTTTTCAAACACTTTACAACCTGTTACCAAGCGGAGGAAGATTTTATATGCAAACGATGACTTTCAGTAAAAACATGATTGATTTTGAAGATTTTGATGTCAAAGCTAAAAAAGGATCGGCCGCTCATGTTTGCGCATTAATGGTTAAAGAATTCCCCGGTTCGTGGCTCCCGTATGGCCCTGAAATGGTAATAAGAAACGCTGAACCTTTTTTTAAATTAATTTCTCAAAGCAGCGGGAGGTTAGATTATATAGAGACCATCGGCCAATGGAGAAAGAAGTTCAGAAAGTTTAATCTGAAAAA
>CAZEWV010000447.1:0-2615 GCA_964516025.1 uncultured Eubacteriales bacterium | reverse complement strand
CGCCCCAGATGGGATCGGGCAGCCCAAAAACAGCCGCTTCATGAACTGCCGGATGAGAATAGAGCACATCTTCCACCTCTATCGAATAAACCTTTTCCCCTCCGGTTAGGATTTGATCATCCATCCTGTCCACGATTGTCAAAAATCCCTCTGGATTGACAACCGCCAAATCCCGTGTGCGCAGCCATCCGTTCTGGATCCGTTTTGCAGTTTCTTCAGGGCACTGCCAGTAGCCAGGGGTGACGGTTTTTCCCTTGACTAAAATCTCTCCCACATCTCTTTCGTTGGGAACAACCTCTCGGCCGTCCTCTTTAACAACTTTTAACTGTATTCCTGAAAAGGCCCGCCCCGTTTTGGATTTATACTGGAGTTTTTCCTCAGGAGACAGTGAGGCCATCTCGTCTGAAAGTTTCGAGATCGTTAGAAAGGGGCTTGTTTCTGTCATACCATATGTCTGCATGTAATCACATCCAAACGTCATCATTACTTTCTTCACAACGTTCCTGGCAATCGGTGCCCCTCCGCTGAGGATCAAGCGCAGTGAGGAAAAATCGAACTCTTGGACACCGGGAGTATTGACCATGATATTTAGCATGGTCGGGATAAAATTGCTCAATGTCACTTGGTGATCCTGGATGGACTGCAGGACAGATTTAGGTTCAAAACAGGGGATCATCACATGTGTGGCAGCCGATAAGGTCATCGCCCAGACAGCCCAGGCATCCGCTAGGTGAAACATAGGTGAGACATGTAGCCAGATATCGTCCAAAGTTAGGCTGAATTCATTGACTGAGGCGCAAGCATGCTCAAAGTTGTTGCCGTGAGTAAGAATTACGCCTTTGGGCCGTCCCGTTGTGCCGCTGGTGTAGTAGAGTTGGGCAATATCCGTATCCTCTATCAAGACTTCCGGCTCGTTGTTTTTAACACCCTGTTTTTCCTCTATCAGCCCCTCTACAACCACTTTAATTAGAGGGACATCATACTTATCTCTATCCCCTGGATTATAGAAGTCTGATTGAATAATCAACATTTTTGCCTGAGAATCATTGAGAATATAGGAAAAATCCTTAGGACTTAACCGATAGTTGAGAGGAACAAGCACAGCTCCGATTTTAGCAGCGGCAAAATACGATTCCAGGAAGATGTGGCAGTTCTGATGAAAAATCGCAATTCTATCTCCCTTGATTATCCCAAGTGAAGAGAAAGAACCGGCCATTTTGTCGACACTGTTTTTGAATTGAAGATAGGTGAAACTCCTGCTCCCACAGACAACTGCAATTTTATTGGGATGGACATGGGATGTATTCTTCAATAAATTATATAATCCCATTTGTCTAGGTTTATCCCATCAAGTCAAACGACTTTCGGTTTATCCGTACAGTTCCCGCTCAAGCTCTCTTGCCGAGGATGTGATGACATGGAAGGCATCCTTAGCTTCACTCAAATGTGTTCGAAAACTCAGGATGCATACACGAATGATGAAGTGGCCTTCTAGAAGGGTGCTCGAGAGAAAAAGCTTTTTGCTGCTGATAATCTTTTCCAGAAGTTTACGATTGAAGGTATCCACTTCACTAGGACGGGCACGCTCCGGACGATACTGAAAGGTAATCACAGAGAGATCCGGAACAGAGAGGCATTCAAAACCCGGTTCATCCAAAAAGCGCTGATACATCCAGTCCGTCAAACGCAGTTTTTCATCCAGATTCTCCCTGAAAGCTTTCACCCCATAAAACTTTAACGGCAGCCACACTCTTAAGCCCCGGAAAGATCGTGTCAGTTCAGGCGAATACTCTGAGGCATTCATTTCACCATCGGGAGTCGTAAGATCCTGGAGATAATCGGCGGTCACCATATGGGCCTTCTTGAGCAGATCTCCATCCTTTACGAGAAGGCATCCTGTTCCATACGGAATAAAAAGCCCTTTATGTGGATCAAGCACGAGGGAATCAGATCGATCGATCCCGGCGAGTTTTTGCTTCCCTCTCTCACAGAGATTGAAAAATCCCCCATAGGCTCCATCGATGTGGTACCAGAGATTGTATTTCTTGGCAACATCTGCAAGATCAGATAAGGGATCCACGGCTCCGGTGTTCGTTGTTCCTGCGCTGCTGACCAGAAAAAAAGGCTTAAATCCCTTTTCAAGATCGATTTTTACCGCTTCTTCAAAGAGTTCGGGCCTTGCACGGTACTTTGTGTCAACATCCAGAATACGGATATTTTTTTCAGGTATTCCCGCCAGCATAGCCGCCTTCATCACGCAGTGATGGGTTTGATTAGATGCATAGATTGTTCCCCGGGCAATGTTGTCGCCGAGCAGATGTCTTCTTGCCGTAACCACGGCGCTGAAGTTGGCCAAGGAGCCTCCGGTTGTCAAAATTCCTTTGGCCTTGCCTGGGTATCCCATCCACTGAGAAAACCAATCCAATACATTCGCCTCCAGCCGTGCGGCAGCAGGGGTAGCCTCCCAGATGCCGACATAACGATTTGTGGCCGCTGCCATAAAATCAGCTACCGCCGAAGGAAAAAGACCCCCGCCTGGAATGTATGCCATATACGTGGGATGTGGAGCATTGATGGACACCGGAATAACCTTGTTCATCAAAAAATCGAGCAGG
>CAZEWV010000446.1:0-2622 GCA_964516025.1 uncultured Eubacteriales bacterium | reverse complement strand
TCAACGAAGTCTCAGGACAGATCATCTTCAATAATGAAGTGATTCTTGCCGGGGCACCGTGGATCAGGGATGCAGAAGAGTTTTCAGGAACCCTCTATGAATCTCAAAAGATGGTCGAGATCGCCAAAAGTTACGGGATCGAGACCATCCGCATCGACCAATTCAAGCGCGACAGGGAATTCAGCTATGCGTTTGAAGGAGAATTTTGGATCGTCAAGCCCGAAAAAAAACTTGTGGCCCGCTTAGAGGCTGATACAGCCCTTGTGGCCAGCGGGTCTTCATCCGTGGATATCACCGGGGATCTCATCTATATCCCCCCTATTCGGGGAAGTGAGATAAAAGCCCTCCAGGAAGCTGGGATTCAGGAGCAATACGAGGGGAAGATCGCCTTGATGTGGTCCCATGCGAGAGGAAGTCTCGCCAAAGCCCTGGATGCAGCAGGAGTCAAAGGTGTCATTTCCTTCCGAGCCCAGGACCGCTATCTTGATCCCGATCAGGTCGTCTATTCGGGAGGATCATACTCAGAAATGAATAACTTGAAATTCGGGTTTACGATCTCCTGGCGACAGTGGACACAACTTCTTGAAGACGTGGAGAAAGGAAGGGAAATCACTGTCCGAGGAAAAACTCGGATCGAAAAATTCCCGGACAAAATCGAGAACGTCTTTGCCTGGATTCTGGGAACTGAACCCGATAAAAAGGGGATCATATTTACCGGACACCTTTATGAGGGATACACCAAACGAGGGGCCAACGACAATATGAGTGGATGTGTGGTGCAGTTGGAAATTTTGAGAACCTTGACGAAGCTCATCGGAAACGGCACCCTCCCAAAACCGCGAAGAACGATCTATTTTCTCTGGCCCAATGAGATATCGGGCACATACGAGCATTTTACGCAGCATCCCGGATTTGCGGAAAAAATCAGCACGAATATCAATATGGATATGGTGGGTGAAGGTTTGCGAAAAAATAACGCCATTTTGACAATAAGTGAAAGCACTAACCATCTACCGAGCTACCAGGACGGACTGACCAAATCACTATGCAATTATGTCTGGCGCCTGAACGATATTGTGTACCTTCCCGGCTCTCCACGAAGCCGGTACGGACAGATCTTTCCGGCCCCCATATGGGAGAAAAACGGTTCACGAGACGCCTTCCGGTATGACCTCCAAAGCCCTTCGGGCGGGAGTGACCATATCTGCTTCAACAATCCCTCCGTTGCCGTACCGGGAATCAGTTTCTGTGCTTGGCCTGACCAGTGGTATCATGCCGACGCCGATACTCCCGATAAATCCGATCCCACCCAACTCAAAAGAATGGCATTTATCGGAGCCGCCATGGTCTGGGCCACCGCCAACTGCACAGATGAGGTTTTAAACATCCTTCTCGATGAGGTCTCGGATTTCGGATACGAACGTGTCGCAAGGCAGGAACTCTCTCAAGCCATGAAGCTTATCAATCATGCGGAAGCCAAAACTCTCAATGATTCAACTCTAAAAGCCCTTAATCTCATCAGCTTTGCTTGCAGACGCGAAATAGAGGCCGTCCAAACGACAGAAGACATCTTCACCGGTTCCGAAAAGGCTAAGCATCTTGTCAACAGCCATCTCCAGCAGTGGAAGCAGTACGAAACGGCGTTGAGAAATCAATTGATGGAATACAGCCGCTTCCAAGCTCAAAAACTTGGCGCTGTACTTCCTAAGGAACCACAAATCACCAAATTAGAAGAATCATACCTTACGAGGATTCCAACTCTTCTCCCGAGTGTAAAGGGCCAAAAATTCAATCCCAACCAGACAGAGGAGTACATTGCGTTCATGAAAGACAATCCCGACTTTAACAAAGAGATCAAGGTGGACCGCAGACAACAGAGATCTATACTCAACTACATCAACGGCCGCCGGTCGGTGACAAGAATCCGCAGTTGTGTGATGGCCGAATCGGGAAAAGACTTGGATTTCGACGCTCTGCTCAAATATCTCGACTTCCTCAAAACGATCGATTGGATCACCTATTAAAAAAATGAAAACATTCCCGTTAAGGATAAAACCATGAAACGCTCTTCTGTTCTCATTCTGCTGCTTATCATCTCCGTTGTCTTTCTTTCCTTTTATTTGAAGAAAACTATCTCTCCAACAGAAAAAAATAAAACACAAATCAGAGTCGACAAAATTTTTGAAAATTGGGATAAATCCGATTCACCCGGAGCAGCTCTAGCAATTGTCAAAGGCAAAAAGGTCGTTTACACACAAGGATACGGTTCGGCAAATTTAGAATACGATATTCCGATTACACCAAAAACCGTCTTCCACGTGGCCTCTGTTTCAAAACAATTTACAGCTTTTGCCATAACCTTGCTGGCCGATTCGGGAAAACTTTCTCTGGATGACGATATCCGCCTCCACCTTCCTGAAATCCCCAATTTTGGAAAAACCATAACGATCCGTCACCTTCTCCACCATATCTCGGGCCTGCGGGACCAGTGGGAACTTCTGGCTATGGCCGGGTGGCGGCTGGATGACGTGATAACAAAAAATCACATTCTCAAAATGGTCAGGCACCAGAAAGATCTCAATTTTGATCCCGGAGAGGAATACCTGTACTGCAACACAGGTT
>CAZEWV010000445.1:0-2658 GCA_964516025.1 uncultured Eubacteriales bacterium | reverse complement strand
TTTTTCTAGCGTGAGAAAATTATTTCTGATAATATCTATACATGGATAAGGTCCTTGTCCTCGATTTCGGCGCACAATACACCCAACTCATTGCCCGCAAAGTTAGAGAACTCGGGGTATACTCTGAAATCTTCCCTTTTAATGTTTCCATTTCCAAAATAAAAAAGGAAAATCCCCAGGCCATTATTTTTTCTGGGGGCCCCAGCAGTGTGTATGCGAAAGAAGCGCCGCTGGTCACTGAAGAGATTTTTTGTCTAGGAATTCCTGTGCTTGGCATCTGCTACGGTCTGCAGCTTATGGCCCACGTATTGGGAGGGACGGTTGCGTCTTCGACAAAAAGAGAATACGGATTTGCATCTCTGGTTGTTAAAGACAGAAAAGGGCTTTTGTCCGGAATTAAGAGAGACAGCCAGGTCTGGATGAGTCATGGGGATAAAGTCAATAGGATCCCCGAGGGATTTGTTGTTACGGGATTGACGTCCAATTCGAAAGCCGCGGTGATCGAAAACAGGGAGAAGAAATTTTTTGGCGTTCAGTTTCACCCTGAAGTTGCCCACACCAAACAGGGAAATAAAATCCTGTCCAATTTTATTTTTTCTCAAGCCGGTTTAAAACCCGAGTGGACGATGGGATCTTTCATCCAGAGGGAAGCCGATATCATCCGCAGACAGGTCAAAAATGGAAAGGTTATCTGCGGCTTGAGTGGAGGGGTGGATTCTCTGGTCACATCCATCATCGTCCATAAGGCTGTCGGAGACAATCTCACGTGCATTTTTGTTGACAATGGGCTGCTTCGGAAGGACCAGCACCAGGATCTTATGGACAAATTCCGGAAAAAATTTGTCCTAAATGTGGTTGGAGTGGACGCCACCGAGGACTTCCTCAGTAGGCTTGAGAGAATCACTTCCCCTGAGAGGAAAAGAAAAATCATCGGTGAAGTTTTCATCAAGATTTTTGAAAGGGAGGCGGCCAAGATTGGGAATGTAAAATTTCTGGCACAGGGCACGATTTATCCGGACGTCATCGAAAGCAGTCCTGTCAAAGGCCCTTCATCCAGCATCAAATCTCACCATAATGTCGGGGGCCTTCCTAAGGGATTAAAATTCGAACTCGTCGAGCCCCTACGCGAGCTTTTTAAGGATGAAGTACGGGCCCTGGGAGAAGAACTGGGTGTAGACAAGGATTTTATCCAGCAGCATCCTTTTCCCGGACCTGGACTGGCCGTCAGGATTGTGGGGAATGTCACACGCGAGAGGCTGAGAGTTCTACGGGAAGCGGACAGTGTTCTTCTCGATGAGATCATACGCTCTGGCCTGTATAAGCAGTTGTGGCAGGCGTTTACCGTCCTGCTTCCTATCCGGTCTGTGGGCGTCATGGGCGACCGCAGGACGTACCAGAGAGTTGTTGTCATTCGGCTTGTTGAGAGTGTGGACGGGATGACGGCCAACTGGTATCCGGCAGAACCTTCACTCTTGACCAAGATCTCCAACAGGATCGTCAACGAAGTCAAAGGTGTGAATCGTGTGGTGTATGACATCACGTCAAAACCTCCCGGAACTATTGAGTGGGAATGACTATGGGGGCTTCGTTTATCCATCTCCACAACCATTCCGAATTCAGTATCCTGGATGGGGCTTGGAAGACACAGGCTATGGTGGACGCCGCATACGAATTCAACATGCCGGCCATAGCCCTGACCGATCACGGAAACATTTTTGGCGCTGTCAGTTTTTTCCGGGAAGCAAAGGAACGGAAAGTCAAGCCTATCCTTGGCTGTGAGGTCTATGTTGCACCCAAGAGCCGGTTCGATAAAAATCCGGAGAACCGGGGCCCGAGGCACTTTCATGTCGTTCTCCTCGTAAAGGACGAAAAAGGCTACCGGAATCTCTGTCAGCTCATAACACACAGCTATCTGGAGGGATTCTATTATAGGCCAAGAATTGATAAAGAACTCTTAGCCAGGCACAGTGAGGGCTTCATTGCTCTTTCTGGGTGTCTCAATGGAGAAATCAGTTATAATCTGGGTTTGGGATTTGAGGACAAGGCCGAGGAAGTTGCGCTCGAGTATGCATCTTTTTTTCCCACGGGGGATTTTTATATAGAAATTCAAGACCATGGTCTGGAACCTCAGAAAAAGGTCAATCCCCTTCTCATCCGTCTGGCCCGGAAGCTCAACATTCCCTTGATCGCTACAAATGACGTTCATTACCGCCGAAAAGAGGATTGGGAAAGCCATGATATCCTCCTGTGTGTCCAGACAAACAAGAAAGTGACAGATCAGGAACGGATCCGATTCGGTTCGCAGGAGTTCTACTTTAAATCTGGCGAAAAGATGACAGAGCTGTTTGCAGACGTTCCTGATGCCTTGGACAATTCCACCAAGATTGCCTCCCAATGCAATTTTGAATTCCCCTCGAGCACGGGCACCGGGTATTTCCTGCCCCAGTTTACGGCTCCCGAAGGGATAGATTTGGATGAGTATTTTGAGCTCACGGCTAAGGAGGGATTTGAAAAGCGGATGCAGGCACTTGCGGAGACCCGGGATAAAACGGAACTTCCTGACCGGGAAGAATATGAAAAGCGTTTTGATCGGGAAGTCCGTCTGGTTAAACAGATGGGCTTTGAGGGCTATTTTATGATCGTGTGGGACCTCATCCG
>CAZEWV010000444.1:0-2659 GCA_964516025.1 uncultured Eubacteriales bacterium | reverse complement strand
TTTTTCGAAAATTTGTTATAGAATCCTATTCCGGCGAAAAGAGCCAGTCCGGCAAAATTGATCCAGATGGGTTTCGGCCAGAACAACAAGTGCGCGCAGGGGATAAGGAGGATCCGCTCGACCAGGCTGAGGGGTCGGAAAAAATAACTTGTCATAAACACGGCAAAGGCAAAAAGGCCAAATAGAGCGAAGCCAAAAACAATGAATCGTTCTCCCCAAGTTCCGCTGATCAGACCTGTATAGGCAAATAAAACCGGCAAGATGTAAAGGCCCTTAGCAAGCTTCCAGGAGGCCAAGCCTGTCGCCATGGGTCGTGAACCGGCAATGGAGGAGGCCGCATACGCCGCCAAACAGACTGGAGGTGTGACATTGGAATCCTGGGACAGCCAAAATATGATCATGTGTGCGGCCAGCAAACTCACTCCCATTTCTGTCAGAGCCGGCACAGTCAGTATAGCCATCATCACATAGGCCGCTGTCACAGGAAGTCCCATCCCCAAAAACAGTGAGGCTATCGTGATGAGCAGAAGGGCCAGCAAAATACTCGATCCCGACCATTGGACGACCAACTGAGAGAATGAAATTGAAACACCAGTCATATTGATAGTTCCCACGATTATGCCTACTGTAACCAGGAGAATACCCACAGCCATCATGTTTTTTGTTCCAGTGGCAAGAGCTTCGAGGATGTCTCGAAGGCCCATGCGGTTCTCCCGCTTAAGCCAGGAGGAAGCGATGACCGCTAAAATGGAAATGCCGGCCACATATGTGGGGGTAAAACCAACAATTAAGAGTGTAATCAGGACAGAAATCGGGAAAAGAAAATGGGCTCCCTCCCGGAGAATCCTACCGGCAGGTTCAAAATCCTTCACATCCGGCGGTCGAATCCCCTGCTTTTTGACTTCAAGAGAAACGGCAAAAAACACTGAAGCAAAGTACAGCAGTGCCGGCAGAAGCGCCGCCCCGATTATTGCGACATAAGGGATCTGGGTCCATTGTGCCATTATAAATGCTCCTGCACCCATAATCGGCGGCATCAGTTGTCCGCCCGTAGAAGAGGCGGTCTCGATAGCTGCGGCAAACTTGGGAGAAAAACCGGCTTTTTTCATAACGGGAATTGTGATAGCACCAGTCGAAACCGTATTGGCCACGGCACTCCCGGAGATTGTTCCCATAAATCCCGAAGCAACTATGGCTACAAGACCCGGACCGCCTGCAATTCTTCGTGTCATACTCCGTGATATCCGGATGATAAAATCCCCTGCTCCGGATTTCAGCAAAAAAGCGGCAAACAAAATGAACATAAAGACATAGGTTGATGAGATAGTCGCGATCATCCCAAAAAGACCTTCATCCGTAAAATACATCCGGTAGAGAACCCTGGAGAGGCTCATATTCCTCAGTCCAAAAACACCCCCGACAAACTGCCCCCACCATAAGACATAAGCAAGAAGAATAATCGCCAGGATCGGGATAACAATCCCTGACGTCCGGCGTGTCAATTCCAGAGCCAGAATAATAGCTATGCCGGCAAACAGAAGGTCGGCCAGCACAGGAACTTCATTCCGTTTATGCAGCGCCTCCTCAAAAAGAATGAGGTACACAGAGGATGCCAGAAGGAGGCCTCCAAAAAAAATATCGATACGGATCAAAACTTTTGAAGCCTCCTTTTTTTTCGACCAGGAATAAGTGAGATATCCTAAAAATCCAAGAAGGCCCAAATGGAGAGCATTCCTCCACAGGTCATTCACATTCCCAAACGTGTTGGCCCAAATATGGAGGAGAGCCACTCCGGCGGCGAACCATGTCAAAATATTTTGTGTTTTGGGATTTTTAGCTGTCAACATGATTGGATGTAATTACTTTAATTTCGAAGGAATGAATAGCCCTTTCTCTTCATAATACCGGACTGCTCCTGGGTGCAGGGGAATGGCCAGGCCACTGACAGCTGAATCCAGCGACATCATCTGTGTCGCTTGATGAATTTTCCTAAGATAGTCCAGGTTTTCATACATCGTTTTGACAATCTTGTAGACCGTGTCCTCCGGCAGATCCTTATGAGCGACCAGAAGATTGGGTTGAGATATAGTCTGTATGGCTTTTTTTTGTCCAGGATACGTACCCGGAGGAATCGTGAAATGTTTCCAGACAGAGAAGACTGAATTGACGGCTTTTACCTGGTTTTCGGTAAACTCTAAGATCCGGAGTTTTTTTGTGCCAATAGCGGCAAATGCCTGAGTGATCGCACTTGCCGGTGGACCAGCGGGAATATTCATCCCGACAATCCTCCCGTTTTGCAGGGCATTGGCCGAGGGGGCATATCCCAGGAAAAAAAGCCTGAAATCCTTCTCCAGAGAATAGCCCAAAGATTTTAAGATTTCCCTTCCTGAAATCTCCGTCCCGGATCCCCGTCTGCCGATTGAGAAATTCTTTCTACGTATGTTTTTTAAATCGGACATATCGCCGGAATCCACAAATTTTTCCAGGATGACAAAATGTTCCACATTTTCCCAGAGAACAGAGACCGACCTCAGGAACGACTGCGGATCGTCTGCATACCGGCCTTTTCCCTGCCTGGCCATCTCACCATACAGACTTTGTATGATAGCCAGATCGGCTTCTCTGTTTTTGAGCAGCTGAATGTTTTCTCCGGACCCCG
>CAZEWV010000443.1:0-2662 GCA_964516025.1 uncultured Eubacteriales bacterium | reverse complement strand
CCGCCTATTTCTGGTCGCAGGGATTAGAGGCCCCGGCCATGATCATCCACGGAATAAGAGACACGACCGTGCTGTTTATGGATTCGGTCAACCTCGCGGGAAAAATGATTAGGGAGGGAAAGGATTTTGAGCTTGTGGTTTTGCCGGATGCTTCCCATGCTTGGGACATGGGCCCTTTACACCAGACGCTTTTTGCCTATAGAAAAATGATCGATTTCTTCGCGAGACACCTTAAAAATTAGAAGAATTGGGTAGTAATATTATCCTTCTTTACTTCTGAAGAGAGGGATCTTGAGTTGAACTCAACATTTTCTTTCGATAATATTCAATCATCGCTTTTCTGTGGCCGTCATCTTTGGTCTGCACATTCGGCTGATGAATAACCGGCCCCCGCTCATCGAGATACGTTTCAGGGTGTTTCTCCTGACCTGTCCACTCCTCAATGGCTTCTTTAAATATTTTAATTTCCGCCTGGTGTTCTGTTTTATCATACAGGTCGTTCATCTCCATCGGATCATTTTTCAGATCGAAATATAGAGACTTCCTCGAAGGGATAAGCAACAATTTGTGTCTTTTGGAGCGGGCCATGGCCGCAGTCCCTTTCCTGCCGTGGGCAAATATAATTCCGCGATTTATGCTGCCTTCATATAAATCATATCCCCGCATTCTTGCGCCGGGCTCACATCCCGCCTGACGGAGAATTGTTGGTGCCAGATCGATGTTGTTTACTAGAGCTGTGGTCTTTGTCCCTTGTTTTTGGTTTTTAGGGTATTTGATGATTAATGGAACCTTGATCAAAGGATCATACATGTAGCTGCCTTTAAGCAAAAGGTGATGGAATCCCATATAATCGCCGTGGTCGCTTGTGAAGACGATCATCGTGTTTTCATAAATGCCCTTTTCTTTCAGCACATCGATCATTTTGCCTACGTGAGAGTCAATTTGGGAAATCAGTGAGTAATAATATGCCGTCACAAGCCGGATCTTTTTTTCCGTTAAATCGACATGGCGGAAATATCCCTGACTTAAAGCAATATCGTGGTCGAAGCACTTGTCGGTCCAACCAGGAAGGACAGAGATTTTTTCAGGATCATACATATCCTGCCAAAACTCTGGAGGATCGAACGGATGGTGGGGCTTGATGAATCCGACCATCAACATGTTTCCCGAAGGCCCCCACCGTTTTAACGTCTCTACTGCACGATCGGCTATCCATGTCGTCGAAAAAAAATTTTCGGGAAGATTCGAGGGGAGTGCGCCAAAGGTTTCCCAATACTCCTTTCTCGCCAGCTTCCTGTATTCCTGCCTCTGGTCTTCCAAATCATTGAAATCTACCCAATCATGCTTGCGCAGCTCGCGATGGTAGTCGTCATCCCACCGGCCGGGACCATCCTGTTCGGCAAGGATCATTTCTTCAAAACCGACATCGAGGTAGGTTGGAGTGAAATGCATTTTTCCTACAGCTTTGGTCTTGTACCCGTGCTGCTTTAAGATGGAAGGAAACGTTTCGATCCCAGGTGGAAGAGTGCTGCGATTGGTCCATCCTCTGTGTTCATGAACATGAAGTCCGGATAGCAATGAATACCTGGAGGGAGTGCAGACAGGATAGGGACAAAAACTGTTGATAAACCGTTCCCCGTCAGCAGCTAATTTATCGATTTGGGGTGTTTGAATATCTTCATTCCCATAGGCACCAATACAATCCATCCGGTGTTCATCTGTATGGATAAGCAAAATGTTGGGTTTAAGAGGTTCCGTTTTACATGAGAAATTCGACAGCATAGAAGCAGCGCTGCCGTATCCCAAAACACGGACAAAATCTCTTCTAGTGATTTTTTTCATTTCTTTGGAAAAAACCAAAATCCGCTGGCATACGGAAATGAAAATATCACAGAGAAAAAGGAAAGGTCAATAGATTTGACTTTTAGGTCGATATGTTTTGTAAGTGAATACATATGGTTAAGAGGAGATATTCATGTGCACCGCTCCACCGCTTGGAAAAGAAGAGGTTAGCAGGAACGATAACTGGTGTTCGATACATCTCATATCAGGAAATACACAAATCTGGACTCTCATTTCAGTTTGACTTCATGTTCTCACTCCAATATAAGTGGAGTGGAGCTAAAATCACCGTACTGAAGAGTTCAAAACGTGCTGTCCTACATACAAAAACTGGAAGAATCCAATCCTTTAAGAGAATCCATCATTCGATCGGCTGTCCAGACTTTACAGCTTCCTTTGGGGAGCAAGGGCCTGGATGCGGGATGCGGCATCGGCTATCAAGCTTTGTTGCCGGCAGATGAGGTGGGCCTGGAGGATCTTACCGTACACACCTTTGTAAAAGATGTTCATGCTCCGCTTCGTGAAAATATCCAAACGGCTTTGATTTCACTTTTTTTTATGCTCTGGGGGGAGAGACAGCCCGAAGTATCAGAGGAAGATTGGGAGGAATTTCAACGTCTCTGTCAACCGGATTCTCCGGATTGTTTGCTCAATCTTCAGGATTATTATGCCTTCTTTACCTATTCAATGTTCAGTGGGAAAGTCCCGAAGTGAACCATGCTTATACTTATGTTGGAACAATGATTTAATTTAGGAGAATTTTATAATGACCGATTCAAAAGAGAAAGGTTACAGTAAGAAAAGAGTTCAGGCTTATATG
>CAZEWV010000442.1:0-2669 GCA_964516025.1 uncultured Eubacteriales bacterium | reverse complement strand
GTGGTCGACAAACCCATCATTCAGTATGGTGTGGAAGAGGCCGTTATGTCGGGTATCCGAAACATTGCAGTGATCACCAGCCGGGGCAAGATGACCATGGAGGACCACTTTGACAGCAGCCCAGAACTCGAGTTTTTTTTGGAAGAAAAAGGGAAAAAAGATCTGCTTGAGGATGTAAGGTCAATTGCTAGTCTTGCAGAATTCTGCTTTATCCGGCAAAAAAAAGCTCTTGGTCTGGGGCATGCCATCGGGATGGCGGAGAATTATATAGGACAGGAGCCTTTTGCCGCTCTACTGCCGGATGATATTTTTTTGTGTGACACGCCCTGCACCAAACAGTTGATAGATGCGTATAAGGAATTCAATGCTACAATTATTGTTCTAGGTCGAGTGGATGAAGAAGGAACCAAAAATTACGGTATCATCAAGCCTAAACAGATTTCTGAAAGGGTGTTTCAGGTTGAAGATCTGATTGAAAAACCGGGTCCGCAGAAAGCTCAGTCTGATCTTGGATTGATCGGCCGGTATGTCTTCAGTCCCGGAATATTTGATGCCATCCGGCAAACTCCACCCGATCATCGGGGTGAAATTCAGATCACTGACGCCATTAAAGTTCTTTTGGAGACACAACCTGTCTACGGGTATCTTTTTGAAGGGATGCGCTATGACTGCGGCAACAAACTCGGACTACTCCAGGCCTCAGTTGCACTTGCCCTCAAACGCCCGGAATTTGAAAATGACCTAAAAGAATTCTTAAAAAAACTTTTCTAATTCCTCCCTCTGGCTTAAACCGTACTAAAATAGACGCCCAGTTTTTTCTATAGTTTGTCGGTTGAATCTGCAGAAGAGGCGTCAGTTTCTATTCGTCCGAAACGAATGGCGGTGGGTGGGGGGATCTTCGTAAGGACGGATAGGAAAACGCCTCGATTTGATCGAAAAATAGTTGGGGAATGGCGAGGGACGGAATCGAACCGCCGACGCAGAGATTTTCAGTCTCTCGCTCTACCGACTGAGCTACCTCGCCGCTGAACTTGGTTTCTAAGTATAATTTTCTCATCTTACAAAGTCAATTGAAAAGTCAGCTTTTTCCATCAAGAAAGGATGAACGCCAAGCATTCCTATTTCCGTGATTTTATTTAGAGTTCTGGGAAGATGATGGAGAAATCATGTAAGAAAAAATCTGAAGAGGATGGAAAAAGCGACATCCGAGGATTTAGCCTTTCCGAGTGGAGCACTTCCACCTTTTCAGATTTCATGTTTGTGATTACTCATTAATTTTTTGATCTCCTTCTTAAAATCACGGAAGGAGGGATGCTGACACGAACCAAATTGAAATAGGGGTACCATTGTGCTATCCTGCACTCTGGAGATTTTTAGAGGAACAACGTCTCTTTATGAAACAACACAAAAAATTCCGGGTGGCTCTTGTCGGCACTGATTCACTTCAGGGGAAAGAAATAAAAAGTGTCCTGAGGAAAAAAAATATTCCAAACATGAGGCTTGAATTCTTAGATCCTGAAGTGGAAGAGGAATACAGCAAGTTGACGGAATTTAAGGGAGAACCGAGGGTGATATCACCGCTCAATGAGGAGGCCCTTGAGCAGATCGATCTTGTGTTCCTGGCAGCGGATAAAAAAATTAGCAAAAGATATGGGGCTCTAGTTTCCAACCTTAAATTCAGGGCTATTGATTTGATTGAAACGTTCAACGCGGACGCAAAAATTCCTGTGGTTGTGGCGGGAATCAACGATCTCATAATCAAGAAGAAAAATCCGAGATTGATCGCCAATCCCCATCCCGTGACTATCGTTCTTTCTCATTTGTTTGATGTCTTGTTGTCAGAATTTGGACTGAATAAAGCGATATCAATGATTCTTCAACCCGCATCAGCATTCGGAGAGCCAGGGATAGGAGAACTGGCGAACCAAAGCCTGGACATTATGAATGGGGCTGCTTTCTCTAAAAAAGTGTTTAAGGCACAGGTTGCCTTCAATCTTCTTTCTCAGATGGGAAAAACTGATGAGTTTGGATTTTCACTTAAGGAAAAGCAGGTCAAACAGGAAATTAGCCGAGTCCTCGACAAGAAAAATTTCTCCCTATCCCTATCTATTGTGCAAGTTCCCGTATTTCATACATATTCGATATTGTCCTATATAGAGTTGGACAAAAAAACAGACATCCAGCAATTAGGAAATATATTTAAACAGTCATCCTATTTTAAGTTTTTACCGCCATCAACAGCCTGTCCAGTGTCCTCTGTTACGGTTTCCGGAAAAGAACATATCCATGTCAGTCAGATCAAAAAAGAGGAAGCTTTTCCGAATAGTTTCTGGATCTGGACTGTAGCGGATAACTTAACACTGGGTTGTGCCTTGAATGCCTACGAGATCTCTCAAAATATGTTGTATCGGAGTTCTTAATACAATGAGAGATATCTTTGACCTGTTCAGGCTTGCTCTTGAGGAGAAACGAAGGCTGATTCTATCCTTCTTTTTTGCTCTGTTTGTGGCTTTTTTCACCTACGTTTTTATTGATCTCATTCAACCGATCATTGATGGCATGCTGCAGTCTTCTCAGACGGCGGTTTTTGAGAAAACTGGTTTAATTAAGCAAGTTTTTAAAATCTTCAATATTACCCAGGAGCAACTTGAGTATTTCATTCCTATCCT
>CAZEWV010000441.1:0-2674 GCA_964516025.1 uncultured Eubacteriales bacterium | reverse complement strand
ACGGATGTGTTTCAATTTATCTGGGATAATGATTATTTGAGGTTTTTGCTGATTGTCTTCTTCTCATTTATTGCAGCCTTTCTTATCAAGCTGATTGTTGCAAAAATCCTGAAACCCCTGGCCTACAAAACAAAAACGGAAATCGATGATCTTATTGTAAAGAGTATTTCCTCAATCATTTTTTATTTTTCCCTATTTCTGGGGATCAAGATCGGTCTTCAACACTTTGGATTTCAAAGCCCCATTTTGAGGAATGTGATCGACTCATGTATCATATTTGTCACTCTTCTTTTTGTCCTGAGAATTATCGATAATTTTGCCACGCAGTGGCTCAAAGAGTGGAGGGTCAAAACCCGGACAACGGCCGACGAAAGGCTGATCCCTCTTTTCCAGAAACTCTTGAAAGGCGTTGTCATCATCCTTGCGGTCTTTTTTATCCTCTCATCCTGGAATGTCAATATCACTCCGCTGCTGACCGGGGCAGGGATTGCTGGGATTGCCATTGCTCTGGCAGTGAAAGAACCCATAGCGAATATCCTTGGCGGTATTCAGCTTGTCTTAGATAAGACCTTTAAAGTGAACGACAAGGTCGAGCTGGAGTCGGGAGAACTGGGTGTGATTCTCGACATCGGTTTGAGGAGCACAAAGATAAGGACATATGATAATGAAACTATTTATGTCCCCAATGGGTATCTTGCCAATGCAAAGATAAAAAATTTCTCTCAGCCGGATGTCTCTATCCGGGTCAAAGTCTATTTTGGTGTTGTGTACGGTTCGGATACCGAGAGAGTCAGAGCTGTGATTCTCTCTACATTATCACAGATTGACACCTTGCTCAGTGAACCGGAGCCCCAGGTTGAATTCATCAATATGAATGATTTTTCCCTGGATTTTGTGGCCAAAGCCTGGGTGGAAGAATACACGGGTGCCTATGCGGCAAAACTGAGGATGACAGAAAAAATATACAAGGCTCTCGGTCAAGCCAATATAGGGATTCCTTTCCCCACTCATACGGTCTATACAAAAACAATGGATTGATCCCAAAAGACGGAGGATAAAGTTGAACGAAAAGCGGTTAGACGGTTGGAAAGAGATTTCTAACTATCTCGGTCGTGATGTGCGAACGTGCCAGAGATGGGAGCTGGAGCTGGAACTTCCTGTCTACCGTGTCAAGCAGGATTCCACTCGGTCAAAAGTATTCAGTTACACCATGGAGATCGATGAATGGTTCAGTTTGACATTAAAAAACCACAATGATGTCAGAAAAAGTAATGGAACCAAAAAATGGCTAGTGCCGGTACTGTTAATTCTAGTTATGGTTTTTGTTTTTTTCGGATTTTTTTCCCTTGTTTTCAGTAAAAAAAATCATTCAGTGACTTTCTCTGACATTGGTTCAAATCCTGTTCGCTGGGACATCAAGGGGAGTCAGATTGTTGTGTATGATGTTGAAGATCACTTCCTTTGGACAAAAGAAATAAACAACTCCACTCCGCAGGAAAATTATTACATCATCGAACAAAGTCCATCAGAGACGGATTTATGGCTAAATGAACGGAATAACAGGAACAAAATCGTCCTTGCAGACATAGATAATGATAGAAAAAATGAGGCTCTCTGTTACTTTAACCATGAGGATACTAAAGAAAGATGTATCACCCTCTTTGATAATAATGGTCAGGAAATTTGGACAAAACACTTGGAGTTCAACCAGGAATACAGGGAAGGCCGGATAGTTTACGACTACCGTATTCTCAAACTGGCCTTTGAAGATGTGGACAACGATGGTAAAAAAGAAATTCTGGTTTTATGGAACCACGTCCGTCAATTCCCCAGTGTTTTTTTCATATATGATCTTAATGGAAAAGAATTGCTCAAGTATACCCATACCGGCCTTCAACAGTTTTTTGTCCTGAATTCGATCAAAGAGGAAAAGAGATTTATCTTTCTTGGAGGGACAAACAATCTTCTGGGAGGTGACGCTGTATTGAGTGTCTTAGACAGCAAAGACTTACGGAGAGGAGTGGGGCCTCCTTATGACGCTCCTATTGAACTGCGTGAACAAAAATCAGTCGTAAAATATATCCCTGTGGATCCAGAGAAAGCGTCTCAAAAAATATATGTCCGTTTCAAACAAAATGAAATCAGCCGACTTAACGGAGTGAAATGGATGTCTGTTTTTGAAGTCAGCGCTGGAGATGACGAAATCTTTGTTCTTGTCAACTGTGGTTTGGGCTCCATCTGTCCTCTTTATTTTGCTTTCGATTCTGATTTCCATCTTAAATATGTCACTCCTGGTGCAAATTTTATAAGACAGTACGAAATTCTGTATGAAGAGGGAAAAGTGGAGTTGGAACTCGGGGATTTTCTAAAAAAATGTGAACAGGATGTGTTATTCTGGAATGGAACGGGCTGGCGTTAGAGGCGTTTTTATGATCAATCGTGCAAAAGACATTATTCGTGAGGTCAAAGATTTTCCCAAACCCGGAATTGGTTTCAAGGATATCACTCCACTGGTGGAAGATGCGGCCTGTTTCCGATTTGTGATAGATCGTTTAGCCGAATGGGCGAAGGACAAGGAGGTTGAGGTTGTCGTTGGAATTGAATCCCGTGGATTTCTCTTTTCGGCTCCAGTTTCCTACAAGTTAGGTCTTGGCTCGGTTTTGATCAGGAAAAA
>CAZEWV010000440.1:0-2675 GCA_964516025.1 uncultured Eubacteriales bacterium | reverse complement strand
TTGTGACGATTGTGGAACGGATGTTGTGGCGGTCCTCGAGGATTTCCAGGATATCTCTGCGACCGTGATCATCCAGAGGTGTGAGTCCCCAGTCATCGATGACCAAAAGGTCATTCTTAGCCAGGTTGATAAGCATCTTTCCATAACGGCCATCGCCTCGGGCCATGGTGAGTTCTTGAAGCAGCCTCGGCAGCCTGAAGTAAAGGGTCCGATAGCCTTCGCGGCAGGCTTTCTGAGCCAGGGCACAAGCCAGATAACTTTTCCCAACGCCTGTTGGTCCTGTGATGAGGATGTTGTTATGCTCCTCGATCCATTGGCAGGAAGCAAGTGAGAGGATCAAGGATTTATCCAGACCGCGGGGATGGCGATAGTCAATGTCTTCGATCGAAGCATTCAGCCGCAGCTTGGCTTTCTTGAGAAGTGTTTGCAGCTTTCTATTCCGTCGCTCTGTAACCTCCCGGTCGACTAAAAGCCCTAAGCGTTCTTCGAAGCTCAGTTCCCTGGGATCCATCTGGATCTGCTCTTCCAGGGCATTAACCATCCCGCTGAGTTTTAGAGAACGGAGTTTTTCGAGTGTGGGATGAGTTAGCATTTTTTCTCTCCTTCATAATAGGCAGATCCTCGGACATTGGGATGGTCAATAGGGTTTGAGACGATGGCGGGTTCATCAAGAGAGATACTGTCCAGGCCATTTTTCAAGATGGATTTGACGCTTGTGTAGCTTGTCGTTTGGAAGTGGAGGGCCCGTGTGCAGGCAGCCTCAAGTCGGGGATCGCCATGGGTTTTTCCTAGTCGCATGAGACCCAGACAGGAACGGAAGGCCTGTTGAGGATGAAGCCGGGACGAAAGGATGCATTCGGCAACACTTCGAGTGGCGGGACCAGCCTTGGTAGTCCATTGGATCACCCGCTCCGGTGTCCATTCCGCATAGATCTGATGTGCCTTGGGCATATGTTCTTTGACAGTGGTATGTCTGCCTTTAAGATAGCTTCGGAGATGAGAAGCTACGCGATGTCCCTTATGGAAACACTCGATAGTTTTAACCGTCAGGCGAACATCTACCTCTCGTCCATAAAGTTGATACGGTACACTATAATAATGCCTATCGACTTCCACATGATAATCGATGTTGACTCGGGCCTTCTTCCACTCGGCATAGACATACCGCTGGAAGGGTAAGGGCTGGAGCACCGGACGATCTAACTCCTCAAAAAGCGACCGGCGAGAGCCGGGAAGCTTCTTGAAGGGGCGGGTGTTGAGCTCTTCGAGTAACTTTGTAATCGCGGTGTTGAGCTCGTGGAGGCTGAAGAAGGTAAAATGACGAAGGCGGGCCAGTATCCACCGCTCTGTCACAAGCACGGCATTTTCTACTTTAGCCTTATCTTTTGCTTTTCTGACACGAGCCGGCATAGCTGCCGTTGTGTAATGAGTCAACATGTCTTGATACGTAGCCGTAAGCTTCGGTTCATACCAGCAGGGTTTTTTTACCCCACTTTTTAGATTGTCGAGGATGACAAGTTCTGTGGCTCCACTAAAGTATTCAAAGGCCCGGACATGAGAACCAACCCAATCCTGCATGCCCTGAGTCCACGTCGCCTCGGCATAAGTGTAGTTTGACGCTCCAAGAACAGCCACGAAGATCTGAGCATCTCGACTCTTTCCACTTATTTTATCCTTTACCAGGACTGTCTGCCCACAGTAGTCGACAAACATCTTTTCTCCAGCTTTATGGTCCTGACGCATCGAAAGCGCCAGTTTCCCGGTCCAGAGCCGGAAAAGTTCGCAAAACCGGCTGTACTGAAACCCTTCAGGATAAACAGCCTTGTATTCCTGCCATAGAAGAAAAAGTGTAACGCCTTTATGCCGCATTTCCTTGTAAATTTGTATCCAATCCGGCAACGGACGCTCGTAGACAGCAACGAGAGTCTTTGGAGAGAATAAAAGACGTTCTATGGCCATCTCATCAAGATCGTCCGGCAAAGGCCATCCAAGCCCGGCCTCCTCCGCCCTCCGTATGTACTCTGCTACAGTGCTCCGGGCAATCTTTAAGCTTCGTGCAATCTGGCGGGCCGAGAGCCCGCCTGCCCATTTCAATCGTAAAATCTCTTTTATCTTGCGCATTTGTAACCTCTCTGCTGGCATCCAGGCCTCCTTGTGGAAATTTCATAAGGCCTAGCATACCTTGTTTTTCCGAGATTACCCAACGTCGCTTTGGCTTTTTAAATGAAATTCTTATTCCGCTTGATTCCGGCCACCCATTCCGATGCTACCCCAAAAAGTGGCCGGCTTCACATCGGAATCAGTGGCCGCTTTGCATCGGAATGGGTGGCCGGCTTCCGTCGGAATGCCCGGCCGGAATCGTCCGGAATACGCACTTTGTCATGCTACCGCCAATTTCATCTGAAGATAAGCCTCAAGAGGCGTATCATATTGCTTTAGCGATTGATGCAGTCTCTGGGCGTTGTATTTCTCTATAAATTCCCCGATGCTTTTTCTACATTCCCAGACCGACTCGTATGATTTTGTATAGACCTCTGAAGTGGCTCACTTTTCGCGACCATAAATGGCTTATCTTAAAAAAAGCCGTTTGGTCGTCGAATATGAATATAACGTTCCTTCAGGCAAATACTTTGACATGGAGAGACCTACGATCGTTGATTACAGGAGCTCTGAGA
>CAZEWV010000439.1:0-2680 GCA_964516025.1 uncultured Eubacteriales bacterium | reverse complement strand
ACAAGCCTCGCTAATCTCTGTGTCCCCCCAAAACCCGGGATAAGTCCAAGCCTGACTTCAGGCTGTCCCATTTTAGCATTGTCGGAAGCAATCCGGACATGACAGGCCAGAGCAACTTCTGTTCCGCCTCCAAGCGCAAAACCGTTAACAGCGGCAATGACAGGTTTAGGAAAATTCTCGATTTGCTTGGTCATTTCCTGACCTTTGAGGACATAAACTCTTCCGGTTTCCTTGTCGAGTTTGGCAAGTTCTCCAATATCTGCACCTGCAATAAACGCTTTATCACCGGAGCCGGTCAATATGATCGCCTTCACGGCCGGGTTGTCACGGAAGGCCAAAAATGCGCTGTGCAGTTCCTCAACAGTTTGTGTATTGAGAGCATTCAACTTGTCCGGACGATTGACACGGATAGTGCCGAGTCCCTGTTCTTCGTCCACCGTGATGTTCTCGTAATCCAATCTTCCTCCAGTCTATAAGGTTAAAATTTCTCTTATTCTACCAGATAATGAATTTTTGTGAAAGGGTCAGGCCTGTTGAATTCAACCACATTTTGTGCTACAAAAAGACTACATATAAACAATCTTTACTAGCACACAAGGAGAACATTTATGAAAAAAGCAGCCCCTTTTAAAGAATGGCCCCACGATAAGCTCAGATGGAAAATAGAACCAAAAGACATCCCTTTTAAGACATCTGAAGATTGTGTTGCCTGCGAGGAAATCATCGGCCAAGAAAGGGCCCTCAAAGCCATCCAAACCGGACTGGACATCAAGAGTATGGGCTACAATATCTTCATAACGGGGATCGTAGGAACAGGGCGAACCACGACCGTAAAAAAACTCCTTGAAAAACTCGATAAAGATGAAAAAACGCCCGATGATATCTGCTATGTCAACAATTTTAAAAAACCGGACGAACCCACACTCGTAATGTGTCCTCCAGGAAAAGGAAAACTTTTCAAAGAATCTATGGACCATTTGATAGAAATGTTGAAAACGAGTATCCCGGAACTGCTCAAAAGCAAATACTATTCAGATCAAAGAGACCACATCATCGAAACCCAACAGAAACTTCAGAAAGAAATTCTAAAAAATTTCGAAGACCAAGTGGCCAAAGAAGGCTTTTCTGTAATCCAGGTCCAGATGGGCCCCTTTGTCAAGCCGGACCTAATCCCCATCATCGACAAACAACCTACGCCCTTCCCTAAAGTCGAAGCTCTTGTCAGGGAGGATAAATTTCCTAAAGATAAATTAGACGAACTCAAAAAGAAATATGAGAAGCTCACAGAAAAGTTAGAGGCCATCTTTATCCAGCTTAAAAAATCCGAGGAAAAAGCCCGCCAACTGCTCAAAGAGTGGGATGAAGAGTCCATCACACCCATTATCAAAGGTGCCATAGACGAAATCAGGGCTAAATTTCGGGTCGATAAAATTTCCATTTACCTGAGCGACATCGAACAGCAGCTCATCAAAAACCTCAATCTCTTCAAAGCTCAACAGCCCGACTCTAAAGAAAAAGAAAAAAAGTCGGAAGATCCCTTTCTGCCTTACAAGGTGAATTTACTGATTGACAATTCAAGCCAGGCCGGAGCTCCCATCATCATGGAGACCAATCCCAACTATGTCAATCTTTTCGGTTCCATTGAATCCTCCATCAGCCGCATAGGCATATTGCAGACCGATTTCACGAAGATCAAGGCCGGATCTCTCCTGCAAGCCCACGGGGGATACCTGGTTATCAATGCCCTGGATGCGCTTTCCGAAATCGGCATCTGGCCGACACTTAAAAGAACGCTTAGAAACCAAACTCTTGAAATCCAAAATCCTACGTCCCCTTATTTTGTTTCGACCAGCCGCCTGAAGCCCGAACCGATCGAAATCAATGTCAAGGTCGTTTTGATCGGGGATGCCTATCTTTACAATCTTCTGTATTTTCGTGACGATGATTTCAAAAAAATATTTAAGATCAAAGCCGAATTCGACTCGGAAACAACACGAAGTCCGGAAACAATCAAAGAATACGCGTCCTTTATCAAAAAAATATGTAATGAGGATGGCCTCAATCCTTTTGACCAATCGGGAATGGCCGCCGTCATCGAGTACGGCATACGTATGGCCGGCCGGCAAAAAAAACTGTCCACACGATTCCATATTCTCGCCGATGTCATCAGGGAAGCCTGTTACTGGGCAAGAAAAAGCAAGGAAAAATCCATCACAAGAGACCATGTGGAGACAGCCATACGTGAGAGATTTGAACGTGTGAGTCTCATCGAAGACAAAATTCAAGAAATGATCGAAGAGGGGACCATTATGATCGATACAGAAGGCCAGGTTGTCGGTCAGGTAAACGGTCTATCGGTCTATATGCTGGGAGAGACTGCGTTTGGAAAACCCACGAGGATCACGACCTCCACTTCCGTAGGACGGGCCGGTGTGATCAACATCGAAAGAGAAGCCGATATGAGCGGAAGAACCCATAACAAAGGCGTCCTCATCCTCGGCGGATATTTAAGAGGAAAGTATGCCCAAAACAAACCTTTTTCACTTTCTGCCAGTATAGCCTTCGAACAGTCCTATTCAGGAGTGGACGGAGACAGCGCTTCATCGACAGAAGTCTACGCCATCCTCTCCAGTCTTTCAAAAATCCCGCTGAGACAAGATATCGCCGTTACAGGCTCGCT
>CAZEWV010000438.1:0-2684 GCA_964516025.1 uncultured Eubacteriales bacterium | reverse complement strand
TTTGGCTACGATGGTTGTGGTGGGCATGCTGCAGCAGATCATGACGGTCACGGGTGTGAGAGGGATGCTTTCTTTTGCTGTCATCAGCACCCCTCTTGTTCTCCTTTTCATCGCGTTGATATTCATCATTCCCATCTCGGAAGGAGTCCTTACCTATGGGGGCGCGGCCATTATCGGCATCCCCTTGATATGGTTTCTCGACTCTATCGGCCTGCACGCTACAGTGGCCATTGCCGGCCTGAGTCTCCTCTGGCCTCTAGGAGACGGACTACCACCTACGGCCCTAATTGGACGCTTAAGCGTAATGGTTTCGGGATACAAGGGCACTTACTGGACATTTCTAAAAAAAACCTGGGTTCCTTGGGTTGTGATTACGATTGTAGGAATTTTAATGGTCTTATTCAGCGCCCGATTGGATTTCCTGGTGAAATGGAGCATGTGATTTACTTGGATTAAGGATTAAGGATTAAGGATTAAGGTTAAGGAGGTGTTAACGTGCCTGTTATCATGATTCTCTACTACATCATCTGTATCTTCATCGTAGCTGTGCTGGCCTGGAACTTCATCAAAGAAAAAAAGAGTGTCAACGATATGGTTCTCTATCTTCTCGTTCTCATCCCTTTGATTTTGAGAATTTTTCGAATCAAATGATCGTGTATAAGAAAAAATCGCATTTATGGGTTTTAAAACTCACAATGATTGTTTTTTTAGCTGCCATTGTATCCCTGGCCGGATACCAACTTTATACTCATCGGCACTTCCAAGTACCGCTTATAATGGGGCCGGGTGTGACAAAAGTTGTCAAACTGAGTGAGTATTCTCCCGGGATTAAGGGAACGATGGCAGACACCAACGTCTTCTTTCTTGAAGGCAAAGAAGAGGGCGGCAAAATTCTCATCCTGGCCAACACCCATGCCAACGAACCTGCTGCCTTACTGACTGCCTTGTTGTTCATCGAAAACGCGGTTGTGGACAAAGGGACAATGATCATCATCCCCATGTTTAACAACAGTGCCGGCCGCAACACCCGCCCCGGGGACGGATACCCTCTCTATTTTGAGATCCCGACGGAATGGGGAAGCAAGAAATTCCGGATGGGAAATCGTGACGCTTCCCCCTTGGATCAATGGCCGGACCCCGATGTCTATGTTCATTACCCTGATAAACAGCTGCTCTCTTTCTTAGACGTCAGAAACACAAACCGGACATGGCCGGGACGTGCAAACGGACCTCTTATGGAAAGGGTCACCTTTGGAGCCATGGAGATTATGCGCAAGGAAAATGTGGACATCGCCATCGATATCCATGGGGCCGAAACCATGTTCCCGGTTACAAATTGTATCGTCGCCCCTGAAAAATCGATGAGAATCGCCATTATGACCACCCTAACCGTCAAATCCCGGGAGCATTTCGACAGCCACGTCGAACCGTCACCATCGGGATTCCGTGGCCTTTCTCACAGGGAAATCGGGGATTTCTCAGACACGTTTCCTTTTTTGCTGGAAGCTCCAATTCCCTTTCTGGATCAGCCGACCGGCCCAAAAACTGTAGATCTCCTTTTGGATGGAAAGGACCCCTTTCTCCTCAGCCTTTCTAAAAAAGGAAAACTTTTTGTGTCCTACGACGAAGAGGGCTGGTCTATGGAGAAAAGAGTCGGACAGCACTGTTCCGTCACTTTAGAAATCATGAGTCAATATTCTAAAAAGAACCCAGACAGAACCATCCGGATCAGCAGAGTGCCGAGGTACGCGGACGTGGTCAAAAACGGCGTGGGACACTACTACCACGACCCTAACAAAACGGAAAAAAAGAATATCATCTATAACTGAAAATCAATCGAAGGAGTGGTCGAGTGAAAATGAGAAAAAAAACAATTATTTTGCTTCTTTTCTTCTTTGTGCTTGCCGGTGTTTCTGTTAGCTTCCTTTCCAAAGGGAGAAGCAAGGATGTTTCCCTTTATTGGGAAAATCCTGAGAGAGGGTGTACAGTCATTCTGGTCGGAAAGGACGCCTCAACAGACGGTTCGACCATGGCCACCCATTCTGCCGACTGTGGTGTCTGCGACTGGACCTGGAGACACATCCCGGGAGAAGAGTACGAGCCCGGCGCGGAACGAAAAATCTATCATAAGGGCCAGTTCTCCAGATGGCCGGCGGAAGGCGGCATGAAGGGAGAAGCCTACGAAGACATGTATGCCGATCTTAACATTCCCCAAGTCGAACGCACCTACGCCTACAAGCATTCCGTATTCGGTTACATGAACGAGTTCCAGCTGGCCATGGGTGAGTCGTCCATCGGCAATGCCCGGAAGATGAGAAATCCCACGCCAGCACCAAAATTTGATATCACCATGCTGACCATCATCGCCATGGAACGGTGCAAAACGGCCCGGGAAGCCATCCAACTCATGGGATCCCTGGCTGAGAAATACGGTTATGGAAAAGTGGACGGAGGAGAAATGCTGGCCGTCCATGATCCTGAGGAAATCTGGATATTTGAGATCATGCCTGTCGGGCCTCTGTGGACGCCGGAAAGCGGAAAACCGGGCGTGGTCTGGTGCGCACAGCGTGTGCCAGACGATCACGTCAGTGTCTGTCCCAACGAATCACGCATTGGTGAGATAGATCCGGACAACCCGGACTATTTTATGGCTTCACCCAATGCCATTTCATTTGCTGTCGAGA
>CAZEWV010000437.1:0-2684 GCA_964516025.1 uncultured Eubacteriales bacterium | reverse complement strand
AAGGACAGAGGTTTGCGATTCGAGAAGGAGGCCGCACGGTCGGAGCCGGAACGGTTACCGAAATTACCGAATAGCCAGGATATAACACAAAAAAAAACGAATAAGCAGAAATAAGATGAGAGAAATAGTTACACTACAATGTACAACATGTAAACAACGAAATTACTCGACAACCCGGAATAAAAAACAACAAACAAATAAATATGAACAGAACAAATACTGTAGATTTTGTAGAAAGCACACCCTTCATAAGGAGGTGAAGTAGGCACCAGAGCTGGCCTTAAGGCCGGCTGCTGATCTGAATGAAATAGATGAAATGCAGGTGAGTAGCTCAACTGGCTAGAGCATCGGTCTCCAAAACCGGAGGTTGCGGGTTCGAGTCCTGCCTCACCTGCCACTAAATAGAAAAATTCGATCTATGGCAAAGCTTCGAAAATTAAAGTGGGAGAGTCAAAAGAAATAAGTCACTCAATATCAGATTACAATTTTTATCTGAAGGGCAGAATATGAGTCAAAAAATTAGATGGTATAAACGTTTTTTTGGTTTCTTGCGAGATGTAAAGGCAGAAATTAAGAAAGTAACTTGGCCTTCGAAGAATGAAGTGTACAGCACGACAATCGTCGTTATCCTTGCCACTATATTCTTCGGCATCTATCTCTATACGTTGGACATAATTTTTTCTTGGATGATTTCTCAAGTTAAATTAATTTTCTAATGGACTAGGTTGAAAAATGACTAAAAATTGGTATGTCGTACATACGTACTCAGGTTTTGAAAAGTTTGTCTCTGAATCCATTCGACAGAGAGCTATAGAGATGAGCATCGAGGATCAGATCGGACAGATCATAATTCCTACAGAGGGTGTGGTTGAAATTAAAGGAGGGCGGAAGGTCGTCTCCACTAAAAGATCATATCCAGGATACATTCTCATTGAGATGGAAATGAGTGATGAAAACTGGTTAATTATTAGAGATACACCCAAAGTCACCGGTTTTGTCGGTTCTGGCAGCGCGCCTTCTCCTTTAAATAAGGATGAAGTCAGTCAGATTGTTGAGCATATGGAGACAACTTCTGCGAAACCCAAACCGAAACATTCTTTCGAGAAAGGAGAAGCCGTCCGTATCATTGATGGCCCTTTTTTCAATTTTAATGGGATTGTTGAAGAAGTTAACCAGGAGAGAAGCACACTCAAGGTGCTCGTGACGATTTTTGGACGATCTACCCCTGTGGAACTTGAATTTTTGCAGGTGGAAAAAATATAGGAGGAATAATGGCACAAGAAGTTATTACTGTTCTTAAACTTCAGATTGAAGCAGGTCAAGCCAGTCCTGCCCCTCCAGTCGGACCCGCTCTGGGCCAGCATAACGTACCTATCATGGATTTTGTTCGTCAGTTTAATGAAAAGACGAGTAAAATGGAGCCTGGAACTGTCGTGCCGGTCATCATTTCGGTATTTAAGAATGGAAGATTCACTTTTGAAATGAAATCTCCTCCTGCCTCTTATCTTTTGAAAAAGGCAGCCGGTATTGCCAAAGGTTCAGGGGAACCAAATAAAGAGAAAGTCGGAAAGATCACAAAAAAACAACTCGAAGAGATTGCAAAGATCAAAATGACGGATCTGAATGCCCATGATGTTAAGAATGCGGCCAAGATCATTGAAGGGACCGCGAAAAACATGGGACTGGAGATTATCAGTGACTAAAAGAGGAAAACAATACGAAAAAGCCAAAGAGCAGCGTGAAAAGGAAGAATATTCCATAGACGAAGCCGTAGGCCTTGTCAAGAAACTCAGTTTTGCGAAGTTTGATGAATCCATTGATATTTCACTCCGTTTAGGAGTGGATCCAAAGCATTCTGACCAAATGGTGAGAGGGATTGTTGTTCTTCCTCATGGGATTGGAAAAAAAATAAAAGTGTGTGTGATTGCTTCGGGTGAGAAAATATCTGAAGGCGAGAAAGCGGGCGCGGATATAGTGGGTGGAGAAGAACTCGTCGAAAAAATTGCCAAAGGCTGGACAGAATTCGATGCCTTAATCGCCACTCCGGATATGATGAAAGGCGTCGGCAAGCTAGGCCGGGTGATCGGGCCGAAGGGCCTGATGCCGAATCCCAAATCCGGGACCGTTACTTTTGATATTAAAAAAGCTGTCGATGAAATCAAGGCCGGCCGGGTGGAGTTTCGCGTGGACAAAACCGCCGCCATTCATTCGTCTGTAGGGAAAGTATCCTTCACAGAGGGAAAGCTGAAAGACAACATTGTGTCTTTTATGCAGGCGATTTTGCAAGCAAAGCCTCCCGCAGCCAAAGGAAAATACATTAGAAATATCTTCATATCGTCTACAATGGGGCCTTCGATCAAATTGATTGAAGATTTCATGGATAAATAGGAGAGATGAGAGTGAATGTGCGTAGAGAGAAAAAAGAGCAACAGATCGAAGAGATTCATGAATCTTTTGTCAAGCACGATTCTTTTTATCTTCTTGATTTTATGAACCTGTCTGTTCCCTTGGCGGTTGAGCTTAGAAACCAGATGCGGGAAAACTCATATTCTTTTTTAGTGGTGAAAAATCGGCTTGCGTTGAGAGCTCTTAAAGAGGATTTTCCCGAGGATTTGAAAACGCAATTTCGAGGCCCCACGGCGATCGCTTTTGCTCAAGAAAATCCCATAGGTTTGGCGCGGTTG
>CAZEWV010000436.1:0-2687 GCA_964516025.1 uncultured Eubacteriales bacterium | reverse complement strand
ATTGAACGTATCATCGAGGAACGAACCGTAGAGATAGGCCATCGAAATAGGCAAGTCCTCTGCAATCTTCAAGAAATAGGCTGCCAGGTCCTTCTCATTTATAGGTTTATCCATTGGATCACCGGGTCATAATTGTCTCTATTATAGCAGAAATAATGGGTTAGAGATAATCGGCTGCTTTATTATATTGCGAACAAGTGTGATTCTTTTATCGCAACTTTCAATTCTCTCTGGAAAGCAGAAAAACGGTTATATTTTTTATGGAAATAGTCGATCAACATTTGACCCTTTTCGGACATACTGTTGCTCCAGTAAGTCTCCGCAATGGCCAATATTAATTCAGCGGCTTTCCAGTAGCTTTTGCGATATTTGTTACTCACAATAGCATTTATACGCATCTTGGCAGCCTTTTCAGCCATGGAGAAATATTTCATCTTTTCTTGTTCGTCGAATGGGAATTTTTCTAAGGTATTTTCTATATAGGACCGAAAGCGTGATCCCGAATTCAGTCCAGAATCATCGCCTTCAAAATATTCATAATGTGACAATCGTAGTTTTGTGGACCTTGTCCATAATTTATTTAAATTAAAGGTCAAAGTCCTCTCCCTATTCCAATTTGCGTATAGAAAAAAGGGAATGGTAAGTACATTAGGATTATTCACAAATGTCCATCCCAACGGTTCAGATTCTTCTATTAATGAGGCCACTTTTGAATAATCTCCTTTTAAAAGATAGCAACACACATCCAGAATATTGGGAACATCATTTTCGCTAAGATCAGTGGACCGATGGATGTCAAATGTATGCTTCTTAGAATCGGTTCTCCGTTTCTTTATGACATTAAATTGAGTGAGCGCCTCATTTATGAAATCAACTCTCTGATCAATATTTTTCGAAATATCGAGGAAATCCAAGAGGCGAGAGAGAGAAGGAGAAGCAAACAGGGCCTCTTTTAAGCTCATTAAAACCAGGTCATCTCTTTTTAATTTCACAGCAGCTTCATGAAGATAATCGGCAATCTTTGCTCTGATTAATAATGTTTTAGGTAATTTCTCCAGGCCTAGAGAAGCAGCTCTTATCATTTCAGTAGAATTTCCATCTTTTTTTAAGGCATCCAGCCAATCCACAAAAGCTCCTGGAAATTCATGTCCCTTTCGTGTAGCCAGCATTTCAAGGCCTCTTGTCCCTTCAAACAATCTAACAGCTTCCCTTAACAGCCTGTTAACGACATCATTGTTTTTCTGCTTCTTCAAAAAGGCCGTCCACAGTTCTCCAAACCTCTCCCAATCAGGCAGATCTTCAAGCGACACGTTCATCATCCCCATGAGAGAAAAATTATAAGTGTAGCAGGATGCCCAGTTCGCAGCATTAAATATCACTCTGGGACGGGGAGACATTTTTTCCGTTAGATACAAACAGCGGAAGTATTTAAGTGTGGTCTCGTGTATGTCTGTATCAATCATATTTTCATGTTCATATCCGGAAAATTGCCCCTCTTCCATACAAGTGTAAAAAATATCCAAAATTAATTTATAAGCGCGCCTTGCAAATTGAAAGTCGCCGGCCTCATAGAAATCATCGACTCTTCCAAATAAGCCGTCAATCTCAAAAGTCCAACTGTCGTCACCCCAGGCTCTTTCATCACCGTAGTTATGATCCCAACCCCAACCATGTGTAAATTCATAGTCTTTAGCCCGTTTCTCAAACTCCTCTATTTCTTTTATTAAAAAGTCTTTATCTGTCTTTATTGTCTTTTGAGTTGTTGTCTTTTTTGACGGGATAAAGATATCCAGGAATGATTGCCGATCGTTAGGAGGAAGCCGCTCTGCATACTCAAGAATAATGGCCTTAAGCTCATTAAAAGAATAGCTATCTAAACACAGCTTTAATTTTTCTATAAGCTCTTTTAAATAAAGCTTTTCCATCTTACTTATCTGTGGCCACCCAAAGGTATTGGAGCGATGAAATCAAAATTGTCTTCTCCGACATTTTTCTTCAAGGTTTTTATGATTGTATTGAAGTCATCATCAGGGCCAGCAATGTAGAGAGGTTTGCCATCGTTGCCAAATTCTAATGTCAGATCAGACTCATTAATTGGAAGTTCCTTAAGGACAAATTGCGATAAATCGAAATCCTTTTGAGGTTTAAAGCCCAATCTTTTTGCATATTCGATTCCCCCAAAGATGATCTTAAAAATATTCTCTGGCGGGCAGGGGACTAGAACTGTTTCTTTAAATGTCGCAAGTTTCAGTCTTTGATATTCTTCCAGAGAAATATCGGCATTACAAAATGTATTCTTTAGGCCAAGGCAAAATATATCGACAAGATACACGCCAAGTATCAATTTGTTGTTTGGCTGTCTGCGTGATAATAATATCTGTGCCAATCCCCGATCTTGCCATTCCTTATCAATCAAACATTCATGAAGAGGATAATTTTTTGCGTTTTTGATAAGGCGAATCCTGTTGGAATACTCACTGGAGTCTGAAGAGTGTGCCCGTTTTTTCCTTCTTTCCTTATCTTTCCTACGCTTTTTCAAAAGGGTTTTTTGCCTTCTTTTCTGGTTAATAGCCATGAGCTAACTTTAAACGATGTAAGCCATTGGTCAATGTCTTTGGTATCTTCGCATATTGTGGGTAAGTGTTTATGCAGTGTCAAGCACAATTCTTAAAAGGTAAGTGTGACGC
>CAZEWV010000435.1:0-2695 GCA_964516025.1 uncultured Eubacteriales bacterium | reverse complement strand
CCCTTCTTGCGATTCCTTTCTTTATTCTCTCCGGTCAGCTCATGAACAGGGGAGGGATTGCCAGACGATTGATAGAGTTCGCAAAAGTTTTTGTCGGGATGCTGCCTGGGGGGTTGGCCTTTGTGCACACCATGGCTGCCATGCTTTTTGGTTCGATATCCGGATCGGCTGTGGCCACATCCGCGGCGATTGGCGGATTTATGATTCCTATGATGAAAAAAGAAGGTTATGATTTAAACTACAGTACGGCCGTCAATATCACCTCAGCCACTACCGGACTCATCATTCCTCCCAGCAACATCTTAATCGTCTATTCACTGGCATCCGGAGGCGTGTCCATTGGAGCCCTCTTTCTTGCCGGATATCTCCCGGGCCTTCTCATCGGAGTCTCCCTCATGGTTGTTTCCGGAGTGATAGCCTACAGGAGAAAATATCCGACCTTTGCAAGAGTCAAGTTTAAGGAAGGGTGGTTCAAGTTTTTCGATGCCCTGCCAAGCCTTTTTTTAATCGTTCTTGTCATCGGTGGTATTGTGGGCGGGTATTTTACGGCCACCGAAGCCAGCGCCATTGCGGTTCTGTACGCGTTTATCCTCTCCGTTTTTGTCTATAAAGAAATTAAATGGAAGGAACTGCCCAAAATCCTGCTCGATTCTTCAATGACAACAGCCGTTGTCCTGCTTCTTGTTGCGGCCTCTATGGGAATGTCGTGGGCGATATCTTATGAAAATATCCCCCAGGGTATCAGCACTGCTTTGATGTCCATCTCAGATTCACCAGTTGTCGTTCTTTTGATAATCAATCTTTTTCTCCTGATCATGGGGACGTTTATGGACATCACACCCGCCGTTCTGATCTTTACTCCCATCTTCCTGCCGGTGGCGATCAAGTTGGGTGTTGATCCAGTCCACTTTGGCATCATTTTGGTCTTGAATCTCTGCATCGGCCTCTGTACACCGCCGGTTGGGAGTGTTCTGTTCGTAGGATGCGGGATTGCCGGTACGAGCATTTCAAAAGTCTTGAAACCCCTTATCCCTCTTTATCTGGCGATGATTATTGCACTTCTTCTTGTCACCTATCTCCCACAGATCAGTCTGTTCCTACCAAGATTATTTGGATTCTAACCCATCTATTCGAATTAAAGGGACACTATAATTAAGGGGACACTATACTTAATTATATGTAAATCAAACTAGTTTATCCTTACTCCCAGGGAAGTATTGGTGGAAATGAAGATACTAAATTAAGTATGATGTCCCTTTAATTACTGAATTAAGTATGATGTCCCTTTAATTATTGTTGATCTTTGTATTTTTTCTTGAATAAGAAGTAGGCAGGGATTCCAATCAGGACCGTTGCAATCGCGATTGATGATTCGACCGGCCGTTCAAAAAAGGCAAGAACGAGAATGCTGACTCCGGTGACGATATAAACAAGAGATGTGACTGGAAATCCTGGGAGCTTGTTGACACTTTTTTTTGTCCGTCTCAGTTTAAATACACCTAGAACAGCCAGGATCGGGAAAATTCCAAGAGAGAATCCCATATAGGTGAGCAACTGGGTGAAAGTGCCGAAAAGAACCATAACAATGGCTATCCCTCCTTGCAGAATAATCGATTTGGATGGGACACCAAATTTGGGATGGACTTTACCTGCAAATTTGAAAAAAGCCCGGTCTTTGGCCATGGAATAGTAAACCCGTGGACCAAGGATTATAAAGGCGCTCAAAGAGGAAAAAAGAGCAAATGAGATGAGAACTGACACCACACTTTCAAAGGATTTCCCGAAGAGATTGCCTGCGGCAAGTCCTCCTATGGATACAACTTCTCCCATATCCGCTGGAGGAACGGCATAAACATAGAAAAAATTGAGACAGATATAGAGGAATAAGACGATCCCTGTCCCAAGGAGAAGAGATCGCGGCAGGTTTTTCGTTGGGTTTTTTATTTCTGAGCCAATGTAGGCCGAAGCATTCCAGCCGGCGTAGGCGAACATGATCCACATGAGTGAGAGCCCGATCGTTTTCCAGCCAGCAAAATCGAAATTAAATGTACTTCCGAGGGAGAAATGATTCATATTCCCCTTTCCCAGGAGAAAACCAAAAAAGACCAATCCCACAATCAGAACCACTTTTAAAACAGTTAAAGAATTTTGGACCTTGGCGCCGAGTTCCAGCCCTCTCCTATGGATCAAAGTAAATATGATGATGATAAGGATGGCATAGGTTTTTTTGAAAATCACCGCCTCTCCTAAACCGGGGAAAGCGCGGGTGATATATTCTGAAAATCCTAGGGCGGAAGCGGCAATAGGGGCTGAAAATCCGACAAAAAATGACACCCATCCACTCAAAAAACCAAGGACGGGATTGTATAATTTCGAAAGAAAGAAGTATTCTCCGCCTGCATGGGGCATGGCCGCTCCGAGTTCGCCGTAAGCCATCGCTCCACAGAGGGCAATGATCCCTCCAACAATCCAGAGAATAATCATCAAAATCGGATTGAGCAGGTCCGTCATGAGAAGCCCTGACATCGTAAAGATTCCCGCTCCGATCATGTTGGCGACAACGATATTGGTCGTAGGAAACAGCCCTAATGTTCGTTTTAAACCGTTTTCAGTCGATTGATTGTTCATGCTCTTTAAATTTTTAACTGACAAACATGAAGAATTTTAAAATTTCAATGTAATCCTCATGTGTGTA
>CAZEWV010000434.1:0-2697 GCA_964516025.1 uncultured Eubacteriales bacterium | reverse complement strand
CAGGCCTTCCGTGTCCAGGTCATACATCCGTTTGATCTGGTCCACCTTTCCCATGGGATAGATCTCGACAGGAAGCCCGATGCGCTTAAACCGCAGATCAAATTTTTTCTCCACGTCCAAAAACTCCCGCACCGCACTCCCGAATCCACCGGCCAGAACGGCCTCCTCGACCGTAACGATCACTCCCCCAGGCCGCGCGTATTGGAGAATAATCTCTTTATCCAGAGGTTTGGCAAAACGGGCATTAACAACTGCCAGACTGATCCCCTCCTTTTCGAGTGCTTTGGCGGCCTCAAGAGCGGGGTAAACCAAGCTTCCAAAGGCCAGGAGAAGATCTTGGCCTTCCTTGACAAGTTCACTTTTTCCAAGAGGAAGAGCCTTAAGTTCCTTGTCCATCTCCACACCGACACCCTTTCCCTTTGGAAACCGCACGGCCGCCGGGTGACCGTAGGACAAAGCCGAATGAATCATGTGCTGCAGTTCGTTCTCATCCTTGGGGGCCATCACAATCATATTGGGCAAATGCCGGAGATAGACGATGTCATTGATCCCCTGGTGAGTGGGCCCGTCATCGGAGACAATCCCCGCACGGTCCAAAGCAAACACTATCGGGATATCCATCAGGCATACATCATGGTAGAGCTGGTCATAGGCTCTCTGGAGGAATGTCGAATAGATGGCCACGATGGGTTTAAATCCATTGAGGGCCATACCCGATGCAAAATCGACCGCATGCTGTTCGGCAATACCCACATCGAAAAATCGATCGGGAAATTTCTTGGAAAATTCCACGAGACCCGTTCCTTCCCTCATAGCCGCCGTAATGGCAACAACCTTGTCATCCACCTCTCCTACCTTAACCGCCGTCTGACCAAAAACCTTCGAGTAGGAGGGCGTCTTGTCCTTATTGAGAGATTTTCCTGTCTCGATATCAAAAGGAGATGCCCCATGAAAGGCCGAAGAGTCTTTCTGGGCCGGGCCGTACCCCTTCCCCTTCTTGGTAACGCAGTGGATGAGCACGGGGCCGTCGTATTTTTTGGCCTCCTCAAAAACCTCTAGGAGTGAAAAAATATTATGTCCTTGAACGGGACCGATATATCTGATCCCCAGTTCCTTAAAGACAAGGCCCGGGAAAAAAATCTTCTTTACGGCCTCTTCGACGGCACGGCCAATCTTGATCATGGGCCAGCCTACGGCCGGGACACTCTTGAGGACAGATTTGGCTGTATCCTTGATTTTGAGATAGTGCTGCCCTGAGACCAGGTATTCCATGTACTTGGACAGGGCTCCGACATTATGGGAAATGGACATCTCGTTGTAGTTGAGGATAATGATCATCCTGTCTCGAATGTGTCCGATCTGGTTGAGCGCCTCCCAGGCCACTCCACCGGTCAGGCTCCCGTCTCCCACAACAGCGACCACATGATGATCTTCTTTGTTTCTGTCCCGGGCCGCGGCCATCCCAGCCGCTGCCGACAGTGCCGTGGACGCATGACCCGTGTTGTACACGTCGTAGTGGCTTTCATCACGGTCGGGAAATCCGCAGAGCCCTCCGTACTGCCGGAGTTTCTGGAACTGCTCCTTCCGGCCCGTGATGATCTTATGCGTGTAGCACTGGTGCCCGACATCCCAGATGATTTTGTCCTTCTCGGCATCAAAAACCAGGTGAAGGGCCAGTGTCAGCTCTACGACTCCAAGATTCGGGGAGAGGTGACCACCTGTTTTCGAGACCACCTGAATGATCAAGTCTCTGATTTCCTGGGACAGCTGGCCCAATTCTTTCCGGTCTAGTTCTTTGACATCCTTTGGTGACTGGACACGATCTAAAATTTTATCCATTCTTTTCGCCGGCTAAAAGGGAAGATCGTCGTTTTCTCCATCTTCTGAAGGGGTTTCCTTTTCCTCTTCACCTGTCAATTCGAACGGCTCGGCCTTAACCTCCCCGCTCTCATCCCTGAGGAGAATCTCGGTCTTTTTTTCTGCTTTTCCCAGCTCCTCCCGCAAAAACTTAGCCCTCTTGACTCCCTTTTCAAACAACGATAGAGACTCATTGAGCGAAAGTCCTCCCTCCTCCAGTTTGGAAACGATGTTTTCCAGCTCAGCCAGGGCTTTTTCGAAGCTTAACTCGGCCATATGAAACTCCTATTTATTGGGGACTGTCCCCAATTTTTTTATGTGGCTCTCAATTCTTATTTTAGGATCAACGGCTTTGACCAGACAGGTCAGTTCGCCTTTATAAAAAGAGACCGCCAGTTCCTCATTCTCCGCCACTTCATCGATGGTCCGGACAAGCTTACGCCCTTTGTCCGTCCAACACAATGTGTAGCCTTTTTTGAGAATATTCAGGGGGCTCAAGTTGTGGAGCTCGGCCGCCAGCCGCTCCCATGTGCCTTTTAAACCCTGGATCTTCTCACGCATTAAACTCATCAACCTTTCTTCGGAGAGAGACGTGCGTGCACGACTCTCGACAATCCTCTGCTGCAGGTTTTTAATCACATTCCACGCCCTCATGTCCAGCTCGTCCACCTTCTGTTCGAGGTTCTTGAGTTTGAATTTAAAGTTCTGGAACGCCCGGTGATGGATCAGACTCTGCACCCTGTGTTTGCTCTCCTGAATAGTGTACCGCAAAAGATGGGACATCTGCTGCTGCAGATTATCGATGCGCTCGACAAACGCCTGTTCTTTTTCGATCATCAT
>CAZEWV010000433.1:0-2712 GCA_964516025.1 uncultured Eubacteriales bacterium | reverse complement strand
CATCAGACTGCTGCCCTTGAGATTGCAACAGGATAAACTGGGCCAAACGCTGTCGGACTGTCCTCAATTCAAGAGTTTCAATCCTTTTATTGAGGACGATGCATTTTTTGGCAAGAAGAGATATGAAAAATCGGGCTATTGTGGGATCTTCATCAATGTGTTGAAAGATTGTCTTTTTCGAGAAAAAAAGAGTTTCTGTATCCGTGACCGCTTGAGCAAATGCGGGGAATTTAGAAGAAACGAAAACAACGGCCTCTCCAAAAAAATCTCCCTGATTGAGACGGACAACCTCGACTTCCTTGCCCTGGTCGTCCATCCTGAAAATCCGGACCTCTCCGGATTGGACATAATAGAATCCATCTGCACTATCCCCCGCATTAAACAAAATATCATCTTTTCCAAAAGCCTGGATTCGCCCCAGATTTTTTATGCCTGTCAGGAGATCTCTCATGTCACCTTATAGAACTGGCAACAATATTTGCCACCCGGCTTCTCAGCGAAACGATCGCCCCGGTATCATCCGGATGAACCCTATTTGTGAGAAAAATGACAAAAGTCTGAGTTTCAGGATCTATCCAGATGGAGGTTCCCGTGTACCCTGTATGCCCATAAGAGAGCTCTCTAAATAGTTCACCACCGTTGGTGGAATAAGCAGAATTTAAATCCCATCCCAAACCACGGCCGGCAAATTCAACTTCAGGAAAAACCGATATCATCCTTAAGACAGCTAAAGGGCTTAAGATTCTCCTTGTCCCAAACTTCCCTCCATTCAGCATCATCTGGGCAAATACCGCCAGGTCATCCGCCGTTGAAAAAAGTCCGGCATTTCCCGAGATCCCCCCCTGAAGTCTGGCTAGAGGATCATGGACAACACCGATGAGAGGCATACCGTCGAAAACTTCTGTGGGAACACAGAGCGGATGGTACTCTACAGGAGGGACATAAAACGTATGTGTCATACCCAAGGGATCGAAGATATTCTCTTTCGCAAACTCGGCAATCGATTGTCCCGTTACAATTTTGACAATCCTTGCCAATGAAATATAACCTAAACAGCTGTAATGAAACTCCGTTCCTATAGCGTTTATTTTTTTCAGCTGTCCAATGTGATCGACGAGTATGTCCACAGGACAAGGAGCTCCATATTTATCCTCAAGCTCTTGGGCATCACAATAAGGAGGAAGTCCCGATGTATGAGTCAGTAAATGCCAGAGACGGGCATCCTCGTGTGTTCTGCCTTCCTCATCGACATAGGCGGAAAATTCCGGGATAAAATCCTTAACTTTGTCCCGCAATCGTATTTTTCCTCTTTCAACGAGTATCATTATGGATGTCGCAGTGGCCACCGGTTTGGTGATGGATGCCAGGTCAAACATCATCGATTTTTCCATGGGCTTTCGTTCCGGAATCCACTGACTGTCACCATAGACCTTTCGAAAAACGACTTTTCCTCGCCGTGCCACCAGAATGTCCGCTCCTGGAAAATCTTTGTTTTTCACCGCTTCATTGATGATGTTTTCGAGCAAAGCCAGATGAGCGGAGGACATCCCCACCTTTTCCGGTCTTGCTATGGACAATGAGGAAAATTCGCTCTGACATGAGACGAACACAAAAAAAAGAAAAAGGGATAGAATTTTTGAGATTTTAATCATTTTTTCACTTAAGAAGCTTTTTAACATTTTCTTGGAAAATCCTCTCTTCTTCACCGCTCATATTCTTTACGGCTATTATTATTCAATCTTTCCGGATTTGTCCAGCCTGAATTATTCATTAAAACTATTTAAAAAAACATTGAAATAATACTTTACTTCTGAAAATTATGGCCTATATTTATTGATATACGAGCGTTTATACGGGGTTAATAATATATGATCATCTGGAGAGTCAATTCTGACGATATTAGAAGAGATTGAATAAAAAAGAGAGAGGATGGAAGCACCATCGGGCGGTATTCCCACCGCCCATTATCGCGAAAGCGATGCCACAAATCTCACAACCCCCTTTGCTAAAATGCATGCCATCCTCTCTCTTGAAAATAAAGGAAGGATGTAAAATGGAATTTCTCTATATTGCCGGGATAATTTTGCACCTTTATGGGGAGTCTTACCCAAAACCTAGTCCAGTTAAAAATAATAGATAAAGATTATTTTTTTGTCAGTTCCAGCGTTCCTGTTGAACCATCGTCAGTCTCCCAGAAGCCGGTCATTGTGTCACCTTCGACTTTTACAGTGATATAGACGGTCATATATTCTTCTCCTGTGTCGACTTCGCAATTGAATGTGAGTTCGTTCTCTTTAAATTCAAAATCCTCGCACTCGGTGTTGTTAAGCATCCCCATGGAATCTGATATCTTCGCAGAATACTCTCCGTTCTCTTTTATGATCACTAAAGTCATCTCATCGGGCTCAATCGCATCGGGAACCTCAGTCTCTCCCACCCAGGTTCCACTCAGGTCCACACTCTGACCAAACATCAGCCCTGAGGCTGCAGCCAAAACAAAAACAGTAAACGTAAATAACAAAGTGATTTTTTTCATGGCATTCTCCTTATTGTGTGTTTTTTCCAAGAGAAGAATAAACATCCCCTTGAATTTGTCATTTATATAGACGCATTATAGCAGAAAAAAGTTTCATGGAAACATTTTGAGAATAAAGAATCCTTCCTCATCCGGAAACGATTTGCATTTGAAGGGCCGAGATGGTAAAAATGGCA
>CAZEWV010000432.1:0-2718 GCA_964516025.1 uncultured Eubacteriales bacterium | reverse complement strand
AGAAAATTTGTCAAGGTTCCAATCATGGCTGTTATAAAATGCAATGGCTACGGCCATGGTCTGGTGGAAGTAGGCCGCTACTTGGATCAAAAAAAAATCGATGCTCTTATGGTAGTCAGTCTCCCCGAAGCACTCAAGTTGAGAGAGGCGGGTGTTTCCTGCCCTGTTCATAATTTCGGTCCTCTTCATGAGGATGCCGCAGAGATTCTTATTAATAAAAACATATCTCAATCTATATTTACAGAAAAAGCTCAGAAACTAAACGCCGCCGCCCTCAAGATTGGGAAAAGGATAGATGTCCATATTCATGTGGATACTGGAATGGCAAGGATGGGAATCCCTTATTATGAGGCTCTGCCTTATATTAAGAAAGTAGCCGGTTGGAAAGGCCTTCGGATAAAAGGGATTTCTACTGCCATGAGTGAAGATAATGAGTTGGATAAGGAACAGATTAAACGTTTTGAAATCTTATGTAAGCATGCGGAGAGCGAGGGAATCTCTTTGGGAATAAAGCATGCAGTGAGCACTACTGGAATTTTTTCTCTAAGGTCTTCTTACCTGGATATGGTCCGGCCCGGTCTGCTTTTTTTCGGATATTACCCTTCCCAGGAAGTCCGGGAAAAATTTAAAGAAATAACTCTAAAGCCGGTTTTACAGCTTAAAAGCAGGGTGGCCGTGGTCAGAAACCTACGCCCGGGAGATCAGGTTTCGTATAACAAATCCTATGTTGCAAAAACCAGAGAGAAAATTGCTGTTATCCCAGTTGGGTACTCTAACGGATATCCTTATAACGCCCAGGGAAAAACCTTTGTTCTGATCAATGGTGAACGATGTCCGGTGGTTGCTTATATGTCTGCCAACCATATGGAAGTCCTGCTGAAACCTGACTCCAATGTTTCCATGGAAGACGAAGTTGTCTTGCTGGGCACTCAGGGAAAAGAGGAAATCACTGCCGATGACATAGCAGAATGGACCGGTGTTTCCAGTTATAAAGTCATGATATGGCTGAATCCGCTGATGCCAAGAATAATATTATAAGTGCTATTTCCAAAACTGTTTTGTTTCATCTAAATTCGGACCACTTATGATATTTCGGTGCTTCCTCAGGGAGGTGTAGCTAGGAGGTGAGGGAGCGTCCTCTTGAGGAGAATCAAAAGAGAAGACGCCCCCTCGTATATCGTTACTTAAGGAAAACTAGCAGTGCTCCCACGACAAAAGCGGTCACCCACCAAGTCAGGGCCAATTTGGAATACAGATTAAATCCTAGAGAAATCCGAGAATCTTTTCCCTTCTGCAACCGGAATCTCCAGAGAAGGATTGTCTCCACAACCATTCCGGTCAGAGCCGAATAGCCTAAAAAGCCATGCACGGAAAACGGCGTGTTAGTGGATCCGAGAATCATCAAGGCTGTTGCCGCAATGTCCAAAAAGAGTCCAGTACTTTGAAAGAAAAGCACAATGTTGGCGGCAGATTTTTTCTTATATAAAAGAAAACCCGCAACCGAGTAAGCGATCAGAGCGAGTATGACAATCCGAGTTCCCATTTGCAGTAAAGGGTCCATTCTGTGCTCCTCCGTCTAGTTATATTGACATTAATAGATCAGAACCGTGCTGACCAAGTCAAGACAACATGCCGTTTGGGGGCAGGCCGGAAAAAGCTTGCATTTGAGAATTCCGAGTACAGGGCATTGGACAGATTTCCCACAATGACACCAATGTACTGCGGAAATGCCGTATTTCTGAGCAGGGTGATTCCTCCCCTCAAAGTATGGACGGTAAATCCGGGAATGATACTTCCGATGGGATTATTTCCAAGGTCAACTTGTTTTTGTTCTCCATTGCGGCGCACATGATATTCCACCCAAAACAGGTCGCTGGGGACTGAGTAGCGGACATTAAAATTGATCCTGGATCCGTATGTATCTGCATTCATGAGTTCAGGATTCAAGAGGTTTTCAGATTTCATATAGGAAAAACTGCCGAGGAAAGAGAGTCCGAAGTCAAGATTGACCTGTGAGAGAATTTCCGCACCCTTCAGCTTCAGCCTCTCGATGTTGACATTCTTGTACACCGCCAAGTGGCCCAACATTTCTCCTGTGGCGGCAATCTGTATCCCGTCGTAAATCATGTTGTTGAAGAATGTCGACTCAATATAAAAATTCCTCAGCCGGTACCTGAATCCAACATCAAAGTTTAAGCTCGTCTCAGAAGACAAATCTGTATTTCGCTCTTGAAATCCGGCTCCGTCGGGAGTCACCCCGTGGTAAAAACGTTCAGGAAGATTGGGAGAACGAAAACCTCTCCCCACGGAAACAAAAGCATTTAGGTTCTCGGTGATTCCATAAATAAAATTAGCAGCACCGACTAGAGTTCCTTCCTTGCTGTCGAAGATAGGATCGGTCACTCCTTCGGTTATTCTGGTTTTAGCCAGGATACTCTGGTATCTCATACCAAGGATAAGAGTCGACCTTGGAAAGAGAGATATATTGTCCTGAACAAATACACCAAAACTCTGGAAAAGGGCATTCGGCACCTTGGGGATCGTGTCGACAGATACCATGGGAGGACCAAATCCATACATCGTTTGTGTGTTACTATCTGTATTGGCGGAACTGTCCTGAAAAAATTCAAATCCATACGTAAAAATGTGTTTCTTAAAAAGGACTTTTGTCAATTCCAGGCGTGATCCGATTGTTTGGACATCCGTAAAATTACTGGA
>CAZEWV010000431.1:0-2724 GCA_964516025.1 uncultured Eubacteriales bacterium | reverse complement strand
ATTTAACTTCTTCCAAGAGATTTTCGTAGGAGGGATTGTCCTGCATGGTTTTGGGATTCCCCTTCATATGCATCAGGATGACCGGAGTTTCTCTCTCTGCAGCCAGCGGCAGCATATCTGGATCGAACTGGAAAGAACTGATGTCGTTGATTATATTTGCCCCTGAATCAAGAGCTCTGCGTGCCACTTCCGCTTTTGTTGTGTCGACAGAGAGAATGGTGTCAGTGTTTTCCCGAAGCTTGGAGATGACCGGCAAAATGCGGCACAGTTCCTCCTCAACAGAAACACGGTCAGAACCAGGTCTGGAGCTTTCCCCTCCGACATCGAGAATATCGGCACCTTCCTTGACTAGATCTAATCCATGTTTAACGGCTTTATCTCGATCAAAATAGAGGTTTCCATCAGAGAAGGAATCAGGAGTCACATTGAGAATACCCATAATCCAGGTCCGTTGGCCAAGAGTAAAATCCTGTCCGTTTACCTGAAGAGTAACCTTGCTTCTCAATTTTATGCTTTTGCTGACGCCGGTTTGGCTATCCGTTTTTCTCCCTTGGAAACTTTTTTGGGCTTTGTTTGTGTTTCTTTTTGTTTTCGAGCAGCGGCGTTGATTTTCGGCAGTCTCTTTCCTTCGAGGAGGGCATTTATTTCTTTGGAATCCAGAATCTCTCTTTCAAGCAAGGCTTCGGCTATTTTGATCAACTTGGGTTTATTGTTTTTGAGGAGTTCCTCGGCCCTGTTGTAATTTCGGGTGATAATTTTTTTGACCTCTTTATCGATGAGTTCGGATGTTTTTTCACTGAAGTTTTTGTGCATCGCCAGCTCTTTTCCGAGAAAAATCAGATCATCTCGTTCCCCAAAAGTGAGCGGGCCGAGATCGGACATTCCATACTGACAGACCATTTTCCGTGCGATGTCGGTGGTCGTTTCAAAATCGCTGGCCGCTCCTGTTGTCGTTTTATCGAGAAAAAGAATTTCGGCTATTCGTCCTGCAAGCAGAACGGAAAGCTGGGCTTCCAAATATTTCTTGGAATGAGTGTACCGGTCATCAATGGGGAGCTGCTGAGTGAGTCCGAGAGCCATACCGCGAGGAATGATGGTGACTTTGTGGATGGGGTCGGCTTCCGGAATGAGTACCGCAACAAGCGCATGGCCGGCTTCATGGAACGCCGTGCTTTTTTTCTCTTCGTCACTGATAATCATGCTCTTTCTTTCCACACCCATCAGGACCTTATCCTTGGACGATTCGAAATCCAGCATGGTAACGTTGTCCTGTCCATAACGTGCTGCCAGGAGAGCCGCTTCGTTCACTAAGTTGGCAAGATCCGCACCGGAAAAACCAGGCGTTGACCGCGCTAAAACTTTCAAGTTGACGTTTTTGGCCAAGGGAATCTTCCGGACATGGACTCTCATGATTTCTTCACGCCCTTTAAGATCGGGCATGTTGACGACGATCCTGCGGTCGAATCGGCCGGGTCGGAGAAGAGCGCTGTCCAGAATATCAGGCCTGTTTGTGGCGGCGATAAGAATAACCCCCTCATTAGAATCAAACCCGTCCATTTCGACGAGGAGCTGGTTGAGCGTCTGCTCTCTTTCATCATGGCCACCGCCCAAACCGGCACCTCTCTGTCTTCCCACAGCGTCGATTTCATCGATAAAGATAAGGCATGGGGCATGTTTTTTCCCCTGATCGAACAGGTCTCGAACACGGGAAGCCCCGACACCTACAAACATCTCTACAAAATCGGAACCGCTGATAGAAAAAAACGGAACATCGGCTTCTCCCGCAACGGCTCGGGCAAGAAGTGTCTTTCCTGTTCCGGGTGCGCCAACGATAATAACGCCCTTAGGGATGCGGCCTCCGAGTTTTTGAAATCTCTGGGGATCCTTTAAAAATTCAATGATCTCCTGGAGTTCTTCTTTGGCCTCCTTGACTCCGGCCACGTCCTTAAATGTCGCTTTCTTCTGGACAGGGGAAAAAAGTTTTGCACGGCTCTTTCCGAAAGACATCGCTTTGTTGCCTCCAGACTGCATTTGGCGCATAAAAAAGACCCAGAAGAGGATAAGGATGATGATCGGGAACCAAGTAAAGAGGTAGGAGAACCAAGGGGCCTTTGTGTCTTTGACTTCGAAATTGACCTTGTTTTCTCGAAGTATTGTAACAACGTCGTAATCATCTGTCGAAACGGTCTTGAATTCCGATCCATCCGCATATTTGCCGCTAATCTGGTTTCCTGAAATCTCCACTTCTGTGACGAGTCCGTCTTCGACTTCGTCAAGAAATATACTAAAATCCACGTCCTTTTTTTGGGCGTCAGTTGTCTGCATAATGCTCCAGAGGATGATGATTATGATTCCAGCTGCGATCCAGAAAAGTATGTTTCTGTATGAGGTGAGTTGTTTTTTTTGTTTGGGCATCATGTGTTCCTTTTGTAGATTTTTATTTTAGCACGTTTTCCATGAATTGTTAATAAAACATTTCGGATTTTTCGGGATTATGAAGGGAAATTGAACTTTTTTGGCCTTTTTATCTTTTTTTGCATCTCCATTTTTATATTGTTTCTATGTTCTATTATAAGTACGAATAACCCGAGCAATTATTCACCTGTGAATAATCCAGGTTCAGTAGCCTTGACTGTAAATATGAGTTTTAGTAAGATAAATTCACTCGGGTGGGGCTGTAGCTCAGCTGGGAGAGTGCTTGACTGGCAGTCAAGAGGTCGTGGG
>CAZEWV010000430.1:0-2725 GCA_964516025.1 uncultured Eubacteriales bacterium | reverse complement strand
AGCTTGAGCGACCGGCAGAATTTTGTCAGAAACAGGGCTTCGGTCAACGCCCAATCGCCACCTCCCACCACGGCCAAATCCTTTTCCTTAAAAAACGCCCCGTCACAAGTGGCGCAGTAGGAGATCCCTCTCCCAAGATACTTACTTTCGTTTTCAAGTCCCAGCTTGCGGTGAGCCGACCCTGTGGCTACGAGCACCGTACGCGTCTTGTATTCCCCCTGTCCGGCCACAACATTCCACAGGCCGTTTTTTTTTTCGATCCTCTCGACTTCATCCTGTAAAATCTTTGCACCGAATTTTTCGGCCTGCACACGGAATCTTTCCATGAGCTCAAAGGGAACCATTCCATCGGGAAATCCCGGATAGTTTTCCACAAAATCGGTAAGGAGAATCTGCCCGCCCGGGATCCCCTTTTCAAGGATGAGCGTATTGAGTCTTCCCCGGCCGGTGTAGATGGCCGCTGACAGGCCGGCCGGCCCTCCGCCTATGATGACAACATCGTAAACTTCGCTCATAAGTGCTTGTTTATGGCTTCTTCGATCTTCTTTTGGGGAAGGGCACCGATGATGGTCTCTTTGATCTCTCCGCCCTGAAAGAGGAGAAGGGTCGGGATGCTCATTACAGAGAATTTAGAGGGGGTCATCGGGCTTTCATCTACATTCATTTTGGCCACTTTAAGACGGCCTTTATAGTCCTGGGCGATATTCTCCAGCGAGGGGATAATGATCTTGCAGGGTCCGCACCAGACGGCCCAAAAGTCCAGAAGGACAGGTATATCGGATTTGATGACGTCCTCTTCAAAAGTCGCATCCGTGACATCAAAAATATCTTCTGACATGATATTCTCCTTTTGTAACCGTAAAATCCATGATAATCCCCCCCCTAATAAATGTCAATTCTTGGGGTCAGACATTTAAAACTTTTTAAGGCTCCAGGGAAGATCTGGGCAGTTTTAAAAGTTTTAAATGTCTGATCCCAGTAAATTACCCCCAGCTGAGTTTTTCCTGAAGGAGGTCGAAGTAGTTGCGTTTAGGGGAGGAGACGAGTGTAAATTCCAGAGACGAGGTGCGCACTTCGATAATGTCATCGATGTCCATCCGGTCGCCTCTCTGCCCATCCAGGGTCAGATAGACCTCATCTCCGGAGATAAGCTGGATCTTGATGGTCGAACTCGAGGCAATCACCATGGGACGGAAAGACAGGGTGTGGGGGCAGATGGGCGCGATAATGATGGCGGGGATATAGGGCTGGATGATGGGCCCTCCGGCCGAAAGAGAATAGGCCGTAGAGCCTGTGGGGGTAGAGATGATCAGACCGTCGGCGCGTGTGGTAACAATTTCCTTGTCATCGATCCAAATTTTGGCCTGGATCATCCGTGCCATAGCACCCTTGTTGATCACCACATCATTAAGACAATTGGACGTCTCTCCTCTATAAGTGACATCCAGCAGGCGCCGCTGGCTGACAATCTTCGTGTTTCCCTCCATAAAGGCATCCAGTGTCAGGAAAACTTCGCTGAGAGGCACTTCTGTTAAAAAACCCAGGCTTCCAAGATTGACCCCCAGTACAGGGGTCTTCTCCTGGGCAGCCAGGTGTGCAATTGTCAGAAGCGTTCCATCCCCACCCAGCACAATGACCAGATCCACGTTGGACGGGATCTCTTCCCTCTTTACGCCGTTCTTTAAACCGAGCTTTTCGGCCGCAGCCTCTTCGAGAAGACATTCGATGTCTTTTCGGTCGAAGTACTGGATGAGCTCTTCCAGGGCTTTTTCCGCCTCAGGGGCATGGGGCTTTATGACAAAACCGACATGTTTAATGTTTCTCATCCCAAACCGCCTCCTTTATTATATCAGAAAACACATCGGATGGCTTTTGTCCCTTATCTTTTTTCTTCCAGAGAAAAAAGTACTCCTGATTTCCTTTTTGCCCACGGACAGTGGGTTTCATGGCATCAACAAAGGAAAAACCGATATCCTCAGCCCCTTGAGCGACAGAAAGCAGCACATCCTCGTGGAGAGACCTGTCACGGACGATTCCTTTTTTCCCCACTTGATGCCGCCCCACTTCAAACTGGGGTTTAATGAGAGACACCACCACTCCATCGTCCACAATACCTCTAACCGCAGGCAGAACTTTGAGCACCGAGATAAAAGAGAGGTCGATCGTCACGATATCCAAGCGATCGGAAATATCCTCTTTTTCAAGATACCGGGCATTATTTTTCACAAGCACCACTCGGGGATCCTCCCTTAATTTCACATCGAGCTGCCGCGTGTCCACATCGACAGCATACACCTTGGCTGCCCCCCTCTGGAGAAGACAATCCGTAAAGCCACCGGTCGAAGCCCCGAGATCGGCCGCAATCTTCCCTTCTACGGAAAGGGCAAACGCTTCTAACGCCTCATCAAGTTTTAATCCCCCGCGGCTGACAAAGGGGAGGGTTTCTTTGAGTGTGAGGGCAGCCTCAACATCGAGCAGCTGCCCCGCCTTGTCCACCTTCCGGCCGTCGGCATAGACAAGACCGGCCATAATCAAAGCCTGTGCTTTTTGGCGGCTCTCCGCCAGCCCCGCATTTACGACCATCTTATCGGCACGGGATTTTACGGTTTTGTACATGTTAACTGGGAGTAAAGATCCTCAGGATTTATAGAATTCTTTGATCTGCTTGACCAGGCCTTCCGTGTCCAGGTCATACATCCGTTTGATCTGGTCCACCTTTCCCATG
>CAZEWV010000429.1:0-2738 GCA_964516025.1 uncultured Eubacteriales bacterium | reverse complement strand
GTCAAGGTTGGAATCCCCAGTGTCTTTTCCAGCCGCTCGGGCATTCCATAACGGTTGTTGGAATTATTGGGACAGGTTTTAGCATCATGGAAAAGAATGCCGTCGATTTTGTAGAGATCTACCATCTTTGTGATGTATTGTTCCTTGTAATTTTCGTCCCGTACGATAAAGATCTGTGTGTATGCTTGGGCCATACTCAAAAATGGATCACGGGGATTAAAATCGTCGAAGATCCAACTGTTACAGTACGTCGACGCAATAACAGCCGCCTTGAGTTCGATAAAGAATTCCGCCATCGATCTTAATTTCCCCCAAATGGGCATGCCTTCCCAATAAAGACGGTACTTCTCTCCTTCTACCGCGCCATCATTGTTGGCGGCCCTTTCTTCAAGTTCTTTGAGGAGGACCTTGTAGTACTCGATCGCCTCCGATGAACCACGCAGCACTACGGCGGGCCCCATATGAATCGAGGCATCAAAGAAGCTTAAGGGGGCGGGAACCGCTTCATTTGTTTTTAAAACTTTTTTCCAGAGCGCCGTACATTGTTTGGACAAATCCATGATGTGTCGGAACTTATCGATGTCAAATTTTTTCCCGGAGATCTCTTCTAATCGCGGGATCAGATCTTTGATCTGGTGGACGATACCGTCTAGATGTTCCTTTTGAATTTCACCCAGGTTCCGGTAGGATGTGATGCCCATGGCCGGCACATTCAACTCTCTGGAATACCACATAAACCAGTCCTGGACATCGCGGCACTGGTTGGTGTTGTAGACAAGAACATCAGGTTTGGGGACGCCATCGATCCCTTCATAAGCCCGTGTCAAGGGTGTTTCTTTTTTGATGTAGGCCCCGACATCGCTGGTCAGGTAGGAGCAGATATCGGGAGAATAGCCGATGGCGTTGGCTACCGGGATATAATCGCCGGCCTTGCGCGTCGAACCGAGCACGGCGCCGTGATTCTCGGGATAATGAACAGCAAAATCAAAGCTGAGAAGAAGTTCGGCAGGACCGACACTGGTGCACCAAGCGACTTTGGATGTTTCATCTTTGGACGCTCTATCCAGGGAATAGAAGTAGTCGGCCATAATCTTTCTCATAAAACCGGTGGATTGGATTTTTTTGATTAAAGCTTTTTTTTCTTCTCCCATGGTATCTCCTCATAAGGGAAGAAGGCTCCCTGTTTTTTCCTTTGAGAAATTATCAAAGTATCAGCATTCCTCACCAAAAGTCAAGAATCTGGATTTGGGGCCTGGCTTTGATTATATGAATTATTCAAGCTTAATCAGTAAAATTTGAGTTGAATAATTCATATAATCAAAGCCAGGCCCCAATTCTTGCAAAATGGGATGGTTGTGATAATATTAATAGCTCATTCGTTTTAAATACTGGAGAAATAATGACTCGACCTACTATTGTGACCATGCCCGGAGACGGGATCGGAAAAGTTGTCCTCCCAGAAGCACTTAAAGTCCTCGACGCCGTAGGCTATAGGGCCAACCTTGTCCCCGCCGACATTGGCTGGGAATTTTGGTGTAAAGAAGGCAATCCCCTACCTCAGCGTACGATCGATCTCCTTAAAGAGCACCGCATCGGCCTTTTTGGCGCCATCACGTCCAAACCCAAAGATCAAGCCCTTAAAGAGCTAGCTCCTGAGCTTCAAAACCAAGGATTTGTCTACTACAGCCCGATAGTTGGGCTCCGCCAGCATTTTAACCTGGATATATGCATCCGCCCCTGCCAATCTTTCAAGGGAAATCCGCTCAACTATGTCCGCCGGGCCAACGGCGGTATTATCGAGCCAAATATCGATGTCGTTATCTTCCGCCAGAATACGGAAGGCCTTTACAGTGGAGTCGAATGGACGAATCCACCGGATGCCGTGCGGGCGGCGTTCGAGACCCACAAAAAAATGGCGTCCTTCGCGGATGTGCCCAGCGAAGATCTGGCCATCTCTACCCGGATTTTCAGCCGCAAGGCCTGCCGCCGTATCATTCATGAGGCCTTCAAGTTCGCTAAAAAATTTGGCTACAAGAGTGTCACAATCTGTGAAAAACCCAATGTGATCCGGGAAACGTCAGGAATGATGAGGGAAGAAGCTCAAAAAATTGCCCATGATTTTCCCGATATCGCTCTCTGGGAGACAAATATAGACGCCCAGATGATGTGGTTGAACAAAAATCCGGAGGATTACGGAGTGATCGTTTCAGGAAACATGTTTGGTGATATCGTCAGTGATGCCTTCGCCGGTCTGGTGGGAGGATTGGGCTTTGCCAACAGCGCTAATATAGGAGAAACATGCGCCGTTTTTGAACCCACACACGGTTCTGCTCCAAAGTACGAACATCTCGATCCCCCGATTGTCAATCCCATCGCCATGCTTCTCAGTGCCTGCCTGATGCTGGAACATCTGAATGAAATAGAAAAAGCCCGGAAAATCCGAAACGCTGTCGGAGCCGTTATCGCCGAAGGAAAGGTGAAGTGTTATGATATGATGAAGATTGTCGGAGGACCTGATGTAATTGCGAAAGGAGCCGCCACGACAAGCGAAATGACCGACGCCGTCATCGCAAAACTATGATACTCACGTAGGGGGGGGAATAACCATGAGAGAAAAAATAACAGAGCTATTTCAAAGACAGCTTGAACAGATAAAGGACTTTTCCCTTCGTGAGAGTGTCATCGATATCTGGGTGACGGCTGCCGAAAAAGGCGGTTGGGCACCTCAAGATTTGGAA
>CAZEWV010000428.1:0-2741 GCA_964516025.1 uncultured Eubacteriales bacterium | reverse complement strand
GATGATCTGAAGATGGCATGCGAAAATGTGAAGTTATTTTTGCGCGAGCCCTAAGCAACGGTTTCGAAAATCTCGTTTCGTCTTTTCATATCCTCGCTCATGCTTCGACCCATCGGCAGGTACCATTCAATGATTCAAGTTCCAATCATAGAAAAGATATTCCAGGGCAACCCCGGACCAATTCTTGTGGATAAACGACCATATTTTGCCCCTGTCCAAATATCGAAGCAAAAAACGTTGGATTCCCTCTCTTCCCCCGAAGTCCTTGTTGTACCAGTTAAAAACCTGTGAAAGTACGACCTTGTTCTTTTCAGGCAACACAATGACTTCTGAACTGTTCACAAAGTTCTTCGCAGCCCTATCCAGTTGTTCCTCGATCTTTTCTGCCTCGTAAAAGCGGATCGGAGCACAGGATCTGGACCCGCAAACAAGAGCGAAGTGAATTCTTGGATCCATTTTTGGAAGGCTAAACACAAGGCGAGGGTCTTTCCTGCCAAACAAAGAGACTATCCTGTAAGGAGGGCGCGCATTGGCTCTCAGAATGCCATGTTCCATGGCTTCGGGCGAAAAGGAAAAACCGCCAATGTGATAAGCGATGTGACTGAAAAAATTGGGGGTTTCCTTTACAGAGGACTTGATCCCCAATTCCACGATGCCGTGCACCACGACGGTGTTATAAAGGTTGATCCAGAAAGCCAGCTTCTCCTCTCGAGAGGAAAGAGTCGTGAGATCGAAACCCCGAAGCTGTGCAGCCATCTCCTGGTAATGACGATAATCCGAGGATTGCTTCATGGCCTCATAATCCACTCTGCCTCGGTAAAGATCATAGAAACTGTCTTTTAGTTTCCCTATAGAGGACATCAGATCTGAGGCCAACGTTGCTGAAGGAGGGCCTATCCCTGCCGATATTTGATTGAGGACTTTCTTTTCCTTCAGAGCGGTTCTTCTCCGGGACTTCAGCCAATTGAGGCGATGCCTATCTTCGCTGTAGTATTCATAGACCAAGTCAAGAAACAAAGCTGTTGTCCAAGAAAAACGATCAGATCCATAGCCTTTTCCTGTCCGGGAGTCAAAGTACTCATGGAACCCAAACCGGATAGGCAACTGAATCATGTCTCTTTTCATGGCTTCCGCTTTTTCCTTATAGCCGTATCCCTTTAGGCCTTTGGAGATCATCCAGTTGATGTTGATCCAGACCGGCCCGCGCCAATAGTTTCTGGAATCAAAGTCCTCCCGGGTCATGTCGTAGTTAGGAATAGTGAAACAGTTCCCCTGGTGAAGGGCACAAAATGCGACAGAGTCGAGAGTTTCATAGATGATTTGAGCCTGTTCCAGGGAAGCGGCACCTCCAAAAAGAGGCAAGAAACCGGCCGCGGTGGCAGAGTGAATGAGCTGTCCACTGACCATGTCAAAAGACTCAAATTGCTTACATTCCGGACACCACAGATCTCGGGTGATAGCTTCGGATGTCCTCTTCATCCAGTCATCCACTTCAGCGGTGTCTTGTTTCAGGACATGGGCAATCGTCAAAAGATCTCTATCCGCACGGCACAGGATGGAATTGAACAGGACATCCTTAATCATGAAAGGGCATTCTTTCCGAATTTTTTCTTCCCTGTAACCAAGACGTCTAAAAAGATCGACAAGATAGACGTAGCGATCATAGTCGTCGTCGCTCGGTCTTTGATCGGCAGGGATGCCGTGTTTTAGGTCTTTTCGCTCATAACTGGGAAGAGTCTTCCTGTCTACACGAATCCTCTTCAAAGGTTTATCCCAGGCAGGAGAATTGTCGAGGCCCGATTCCCATGGATGTCTGATATAAACGAGGCCGGAAACGTCTGAATCTCTTTCGCGGTAGAGATAACGATGGAGAGCCATGAGTCTGGGATACATGTACTCGATGAAGTCCCTGGCCCCCGCTCTGTCCTTGGCATTCTCGTAGATGTGCCAACAGGCGGTCGCGTGAAGGGGTGGCATGGTGATCCCGCTGGTTAGTCTTCCGTCGGGCACCTGCCAGAAATCCGGCTCGGGAAAGTAGTGGCCCAAGACCTTTGGATTGAATATAATCTGGGGGACCATCCCATTTGGCCACTGGTGCACAAAGAGGGACTTCAGCTCTTGCTGAGCCTTTCTTTGATTATGGTGAGCATTTCCTATTGCTATGAACGCGGAATCCCAGTTCCATTGATGCGGATACAGGTTGGAAGAAGGCCTGGTGTATTCACCGGTCCAGTTGCCTTTCAGCACCTGCCTGGCCTCCTTGACATATTCCTTGAACCCCTTTGTGGCAAAAAGTCCGAACATGTCAAATCTCAATCGAGCTTAGGTACTGAGACCTGATGATTGAGTTTTTTATCCACAGGCCCTTCCCTTCAGATGAAAGAAAAATTTCAATCCACTCCTTACCTTGTCAGAGAAAATCTTGGGAGAAAAGTAGGCACCTGCCACCCGCTTATTTATCTCTCCGAGGGTTGGATAGGGATGAACGGCGGAGGCCAGGGTGGAGAGTTTCACCTTTCCGTTCAGGATGGCGACCCATTCGTTTAGCAACTCCCCTGCTTGAGGTCCGAGGATTTGCACCCCGACAAGTTTTTCATTCTTGTCCAGAAGCATCTTGATCTTGCCGACTCTCTCACCCTCCGCAAGGCTTCTGTCGTTGTCGCTAAAGGCTTCCGTAAAGACCGAGTACTCGAGCCCTGCCTCCTTGGCTCCTTTTTCATTTATCCCGATGCTGGCCAATT
>CAZEWV010000427.1:0-2743 GCA_964516025.1 uncultured Eubacteriales bacterium | reverse complement strand
ATTTCATCGGCTTGAGAGTCGTCCACACCGGCATCCCTCATGCGTGTCATTCGAAGATGGTTGTTAATCGTATTATTCAACCATGTGCGGATGTTGTCCATAGCCGCATTTTTGGCATGATAGGCCATACTGAAGGTGTCCTTCTCTCCTTCAAGATTGAGGACGTTCGGACCGATATCCAGAAAAGCGTGAAGTTCTCCATCCTCGATGCGGTTGGAAAGTTCCAATTTTTGCGCTTCTGCATTCGTCTCATCCGGTTGTACGATCTCAAAGACGTAGGCCGGTTTGATTTTCTTCCCGGATTCCTCGACAAAAACATCAGCGTCATTTCTCTGCTCGGCGGCCGCGAGAATGACATTGGCGATAATCCCGGAGCGATCCAATACAGCCACTTTTTTATCCGTGGTGTCGACCTGGTTTCTGAGCAGGTACATCGCTATGCCGCTGCCGGCCATCAACACGGGCATGAACACCAGCATGATGATAAAGCCTTTGGTCTTGACCGAGGCCAGGTATTCCCTTTTTGCCAGTCTTAGCAGTTTACGCATCGGTCTCCTCCTTTGCATCCGGGCCGGCAATCCTGAGGAAAATATCGTTGAGAGTTGGTTTTCCCAGTTCGAAACTGTAGACCCGTGTCCTGGACAAAATTTCTGAGAGGATTTTTTGATGATCGAATCCCTTTTGAATTCGAAGTTCCTGAAGTTTTCCGAAATCCGTGATCTTCTCGACGCCCTCAAGGTTTTGCAGGACAGAACTGCCGTTTTCTATGCGGATGCGGAAAGTGTCACTGCCGTATCTGTCCTGGATTGAGACAAGAGTCCCATCAAGGACTTTTTTGCCTTTGAAGATCATAAAAATAAAATCACACATTTTTTCGGCGACATTCATGTCATGAGTGCTGAAGATAACGGTGGCTCCTTTCTCCCGGAGATCGAGTACGGCGTCTTTGATCACCTCGACGTTGACCGGATCAAGGCCAGTAAAAGGTTCGTCCAGGATGATCAGCTCGGGATTGGCCACGATGGTCGAAATGAACTGGACCTTCTGCGCCATCCCTTTGCTGAGCGTTTCGATCTTTTTGTTGGCCCAGTCTGACAAGGATAATCTGTCCAACCAATAAGCTGTCTCCTTCTTGACCTTCCGGCCGCTTTTTAACTCCCCATAGAACTGGATGAATTCGCACACTTTCATCTTTTTGTACATGCCGCGTTCTTCAGGAAGATAGCCGATCCTGTCCGTGCTGGATCCCTTCATTTGCTCTTCAAAAATCCGGATCTTTCCCTCATCGGGATAGAAAATGTTCATGATCATGCGCAGCGTGGTGGTTTTTCCCGAGCCGTTGGGGCCAATGAATCCGTAAATGGATCCCGTTGGGACATTGAGGGACAGATCGTCAACCGCTGTGACCGAGCCAAATGTTTTAGTTACGTTTTCGATTTCGACGACATTCATGTTTACCTCTTTGATTAAAATACGATTATCCACTCTCAAATATTTTAGTCAATAGGGAAAAAGTTTAATAGAGTGCATCTCCGTTTCCGTAATTTCTAATTACTTTTTTGAACTCGTTCTTGAAATCTTGTAAATAGGGATGTTTCTATGGGGGATATGGAGATAGAAGTCTCTCTATCCAGGTCAGAACTCGAGTTGTGTGCCTGCAGTTACACAAGAAGTGTGAAGGTCAGGACGAGAATCACAATTATAATGATGAGGACTTTAAACATGACGGGCCTCCTGCCATTTGCTGATTCCATTCAGACGGCGTTTTCTTTTGATCTCTTTGATCTTCTCAAACGGCAGGCTTATGAGGAATTTAATTCCCCTCATGATATATCGGCCGAACCAGAAAAGAAGGATTCCCATGACTGCTGTGATCAGCGAAACAGACAAGGTGATGACACTGTTTAGCGTTGGATCGGAAACAATGGGCGTCCAATCTATATAGGAATCGAGAAAGTAGGGATTGATGATTTTAATGACGCTGATTATGGCGCCAATCCATCCGGCCAGGGTTAGACTGAAAGCGACTACATAATAAGAAAAGATAAGTGCTAGGAGGGTGATGACAAAACCGAAAAGAACAGCCACACCTCCTAGGCCAAGGGGAAGGCCGAACAGCGCGATTAAGACTCCTGCCAGAATATAGAGGGGACGTTTTTTTTCCTTCCCCATACTCACCATAGCCTCCGGCATTCTGGAGGAAATAACTTCAGCGGGCTCTCCCAGCTTATCCAGCACATTAAATATGCGTTCAACTTCGTTTTCTGTCGGATCATTTGTAAAAGATTCGTAGATATGGGATTGGATTTCCTTCACCAGCTCGTCCCGGTCCTGTTCTGGGAAACTTTTTAATCGCTCTTTGAACCGGTTTAAATAATTTTCGACGATTTTATCTACTGTTTCGCTGAATTCATTCGGCATCGTCCTTCTCCTTTTTTACAGAGATGCTTTTTCTGTCTTCATTTTTGTTCTGAGAATGGGGCTTCCTGCTTGTGTTGGCCACCATGGTAGCCAGCTTTTCAAACTCGGAGCTTAGAATCTTGAAGGCCTTTTCACCATTTGGAGTCAAAAAATAGTATTTCCGCGGCGGGCCCTGTTTGGATTCCACCCACTCGGATGTGACCAGCTGTTCTTTGGACAGCCTGGCGAGGATGGGGTAGATCGTTCCTTCGGTCAGTTCGATATCGCTTTCACCGGATACGGCCTTAATAAGAGAGAAGCCGTAGTGGCTTTTGTGGTGAAG
>CAZEWV010000426.1:0-2747 GCA_964516025.1 uncultured Eubacteriales bacterium | reverse complement strand
CTCTTTGCCGATGTTGTGGGAGTGGATTGATGACGATTAAAGAAAAAGGATATTCTCATTGGGACGGAGAATTTTCCCCAAAAAAACTTCCCTGGTTGCCTATCACCAGGTATGGCATCAAATTGACTCTTAAAAAGAAATATTTCAAACTTACCTATGCATTGGCTTTGGTTCCCGCCTTAGTTTTTTTGGTTGGGATCTACCTTGCTGAAAGGATCGATGATTTTAGTGTAATTATGGACGGAAGTTCCCAATTAATAAAGGTTGATCTCGCATATTTTAAAAATTATCTGTCTAATGATTCCCTCTTGTTTATGATAGTCATTATTTTGCTCTTTTCCGGAGCAGGCCTGATAGCTGATGACATAAAACACAATTCCCTCCAGCTCTATTTTTCGCGTCCTCTCAGGAAACAGGATTACCTCTTAGGAAAAGCTTCTGTTCTTGTAGCCTTCCTTCTTTTCTTGACTCTTGTTCCCGGGCTTTTGCTCTTCATCATGAAGCTGATATTTTCAGGCGGGCTAAAATTTTTCAGTGATTTTCCTTTACTGCCGATTTCGATTATTGGGTATTCGATCTTTATGACTGTGTTTTTTTCATTTTACACGCTTCTTCTCTCGTCGATGAGTAAAAGCCGAAGGTATGTGATCATTTTGATTTTCGGGATCTATTTTTTTTCAGATATCCTGGTTGCTATTTTTGGAGAAATATTTAACAGTCCCTACTTTTCTCTTTTTTCTGTAAAAGTTAATCTGCAGCAGCTTGGTGCCGCTTTTTTTGGAGTCAAAGCGGATCATAATGTGCCTTGGATTTATTCCCTGCTTATTTTGGTTGGTATATGTTGTCTATCCGGAGTTGTATTGATCAGAAAGGTCAAAGGTGTGGAGATTGTCAAATGACTTTGGCTGTGATAGAAACTCAAAAGCTCTCGAAATGGTATGGAAATGTTCTCGGATTAAGCGATGTCACCCTTAAGATTGATCCCGGGATCACGGGTTTATTAGGTCCCAACGGAGCCGGGAAATCAACGTTCCTCAAACTCATCACTGGGCAGATTAAACCAAAAATAGGATCTGTTAAAGTTCAGGGGGAGGACATCAGGAATAACTATAACCTTTTCTCGACTATCGGTTTTTGTCCGGAGCAGGATTCTTTTTACGAGGATATGTCGGGCTGGGTGTTTCTGAAACAAATGCTTCGGCTCTTTCATTTTTCTTTGGATGAGAGTGAGACTCGGGCGACAAAAGTACTGGAATTTGTAGAGCTTTTGGACGACAAAGACCGGAATATTAAGTCGTACAGCAGGGGAATGAGACAGAGACTAAAGTTTGCTCAAGCCATTGCACACGATCCGAACATCATCATTCTTGATGAGCCGTTGAATGGTTTGGATCCATTGGGTCGAAGAAAAATCATCCGACTCGTTAAGACGTTTGCCAAGGAAGGGAAAACCATCATCGTGTCCAGTCATGTCCTTCCGGAAATTGAATCTATGACACAGAAGATCATCCTCATTCATCAGGGGAAAATATTCGCACAAGGAGATATTCACTACATCCGGGATTTGATTGATACTCATCCCCATATTATTTCTGTTCAATGTGATAAACCGAGGCTGCTGGCATCAAAAATTATCCATGAAGATTTTGTCCTGAATGTTCAATTTGGAAACGAAGGGAACTCTCTTCAATTAGAAACCTCAAATAGAGACAAATTATTCAGTCTGCTGCCTTCACTGGTGGTTGAAAATAAAATAGATGTGTTGGAAATCACTTCGCCTGACGACAACCTTCAGGCTGTATTCGATTATTTGATAGGGAAATAATATGACCACAAAAAAGAAAAGAGAATTGTCTTTCTTGCTGAAATCTGCAGGTCGGATTTTTTCTTTTTTCTTTTCCTCTGGAAAAAAAACGCGTCGAACCAAGATCTTCTACTTAATAAGCTTATTTCCCGTCCTCATAGCCGTGGTCATTAAATCCTCTCAAATACTTTCTGTAGGGCCATCCACGACAGGGATTCAAATTTTTTCGAATATGATTATGACTTTTTATCTTCAATTTCTAATTCTCATCCTTTCTCTTTTTTTTGGGACCTCGGTATGTTCAGAAGAGATTGAAAATAAGACATTAACTTATTTGACAACACGTCCGATTCCCAAATCAGCTATTATTCTCGGTAAGTATGCGGCCTACTCCTTGCTGACCATACTCATGGTTGCGGTAGGTTTAGTGGTTTCTTTTTTTATCCTGAACTTTGAGAAACTTCTGGATTTTTCCGTTTATTCCATTTTGTTGAAAGATTTGGGAGTGTTGATCCTGGGTGTCATCTGTTATATGGCGTTCTTTACACTTATAGGCACATTTCTACGAAGATCTATCATTGTAGGGCTAATATTCAGCTTCGGATGGGAGAATGTTATCCAGTATTTTCCAGGTTCTACCCAAAAATTTGCTATCGTTCACTATCTCAAATCCCTTCTTCCCTCTCATTTTTCCGGGGGGAAATTTTCCATCCTCCTCTTTCAGTTAGAGCCCACTTCTACAGGCAAAGCAATCGCTGTCCTCTTTCTCCTGACAGGTGTGTTTTTGGCCTTAGCCTGCTTTGTATTCTCCCGGAAAGAATACATCCTTGAAGACTAACCTAAGTTTGTTGGTTGTCATCACGAACGATCGCAGAGAGTGTGGTGATCTCATCATACTTCAGCAGAGTCATAGATTACCACGTCGCATAGCTCCTCGTAATGA
>CAZEWV010000425.1:0-2748 GCA_964516025.1 uncultured Eubacteriales bacterium | reverse complement strand
AGGCCCTCAGGGGGGAAATTCTCTTAAAACCTGAATTTTTTAGAGGTCTGTAGCCGACTAACTGAAAATCTGACCAAAGCTATGGTCTTAAGACTTCCATTTGAAGTAAAATCAAAATATGGAAAAAGAACGGTATATCGTCCACGTAGACATGGATGCTTTCTATGCAGCTGTGGAACAGAGGGATCATCCCACCTATAGTGGGAAGCCCGTTGTTGTCGGTGCTGACCCAAAGGGAGGAAAAGGACGGGGTGTTGTCTCTGCCTGCTCTTATGAAGCACGTAAATTCGGAATCCATTCCGCCATGCCCATTTCTCTGGCTTACAGAAAATGTCCGGGGGCAGTCTATCTTCCACCTGACCATGACAAATATGAACGTGTATCGAGCGAAATTTTCAAAATCCTCAAGAGGTTCTCCCCTGATTTAGAGCCCATTAGCATAGACGAGGCCTTCGTAGACATAACGGGAAGCTATCACCTTTTTGTCTCTCCCGAGAATACATGCCGCAAAATCAAGGAGGCTATAAAAAAAGAGACAGGACTTACGGCGTCCATTGGACTTGCTCCAAACAAAATGACTGCAAAAATCGCCTCCAATATTGGAAAACCCGACGGACTGGTAATTGTGAACAAAAACGAGCTTCTAAACTTTCTTCATCCTTTGCCTGTAGAAACATTGTGGGGTGTAGGAAAAAAAACTAAGGAAGAATTTAAAAAAAATGGGATAAATATCATCGGCGACTTGGCCCGGCAGGATCGCATACGTTTCCACCGGCAATTTGGGAAAGCCGGCGAACATGTCTGGCATCTTGCCAATGGCATCGACCCCCGTGAAGTGGAAGCGATGACAGGAGCAAAATCAATAAGTAATGAATACACCTTTGGGGTAGATGTTTCCGATTTAGACAAAATCTTGGATGTATTAATGAAATTAAGTGAAAAAGTCTCAAGGCGTTTACGGAAAGAAGGCTTTAAAGGCAGGACTATCACTTTAAAAATTCGTCTTTCCGACTTCCAGACTTTTACAAGAGCGACCACTCTCGATGTGGCTACCAACTTTATTGAAGATATTTACAAAACATGCGCAAATAAGATTAAGGGCTTTGACTTGCATAAGAAACATGTGCGGTTGATTGGTGTCCATGTTTCAAACCTTGCCGGCTCCTCAGATCAGCTCAGTCTTTTTGAAGGCAACCCTCCCAACCTAGACAAAAAAGAAAAATTGCATCAGGCTCTGGGGAAGATAAAAGATAAATTTGGAGAGAAAGCCATTAAGCACCGAGATTATAAATGAAAAGAAATAGGACTGCACATATGAATCCAGGTAATTCAAGGATTTATGCGTTGAACAATAGAAGAAACATATTTATCTGTACAATCGTTTTTTTCTTCCTTTCATCCTTTTTAAATTACGCCGCTGAATCGTCTGAATGGACCAATATAGAACGAATAGTCGTTGTGGCAGATATTCATGGAAATTACGACAATTTGATAAGGATCCTCAAAGGAACGGAAATCATCGATGAAAATCGAGATTGGAATGGAGGAAAAACTCATCTCGTTCAAACCGGTGATATTATGGATAGAGGCCCGGATGCAAGGGAAGTTTTTGATTTTTTCATGAAACTTGAAAAACAAGCTGAATTTGCAGGAGGTAAAGTCCATATTCTTCTTGGGAACCACGACGTGATGAATCTCATTGGGATTGCACTGCAAACAACGAAATATGTAACACCAGAACAGTTCTCAGATTTTCTACCAGAAAATTTTCGAAACCAAAAAGAAAAGTCTCTCAGGAAAAGACTACTTAAAACAGGGAAACCAGTTGAACTCACAAAAAATGAACTCATAAACTATTGGAATGAAATAATGCCAGTAGACGAAGAGGCCCGTGCAGTATACTATTCATATTTTATTCGAAAATATGGAAACTGGCTCCTCTCTAAAAATTTAGTCATCAAGATCAATGACATTGTTTTCACACACGGAGGAATCAACGAAGAATTTTCAAAATGGAAAATTAAAAATATCAACTCTCGAATTCTCAAAGAAATACGGGCCATCCAAAGTGGAAAGAGAATAACCATAAAAATTGTCTACCAGGCGGATGCGCCTCAATGGTTTAGGGGACTAATACTGAACGAAGAAGATGTATTTTCAGACGATGTTGACAGAATCCTGAATAATCTCAAAGCCAAATATTTGGTTATCGGACACACCGTCCGTCAGAAAAATATTTTAAACTCTAAAAAGCTCGACCGTTTTCAAGGTAGAGTCTGGGGAATGGATACTGGTATTTCTGAATATTATGGAGGAAATATTAGCGCCTTAATCATTGAGAATGGGATTTTTAGAGTATGGTGGAGTGAAAATGAAGAACCAAAAAACTTTGATAAAATTCCTTTTTGCACCAATTTGTATCATTGGCATGTTTCATGGTAGACATTTCCTTTGGGGACAAATGGATGTCGATTATAAAGAAATCGAGAGATATTTGGCCACCGCCAAAATCATATCCGTTACACCGGATGAAAATGCTGGACGGACCGAGCCATGGATCATCTTTCTTGATGATGGAAGAATCAAACGCAAGGGATATTTCAAACATGTAAGCCGATGCAGGCCCAACCTGCTGCCAGACTGCTATAAATATGAAATCGCAGCCTATGAATTAAGCATGCTCCTCGACATCAAATGTGTCCCTCCAACAGTGGAGAGGAAAATAGAAGGAATCTCAGGTTCCTTACA
>CAZEWV010000424.1:0-2749 GCA_964516025.1 uncultured Eubacteriales bacterium | reverse complement strand
CTTGTTATCTACCTTGGAAATTTCGGTCCGGAGGGACCAACCACATGGCTGGCCCAAAAATTCGACGGACCGGTGATGTTTGTCGCGGCTGCCGAAGAAACAGAGGAAAACCTTATTCAAGGCAGGGGCGATGCTTTCTGCGGTATGCTTAATGTATCCTATAATATTGGTTTAAGGCAGCTGAAGCCCCATATCCCTGAGGATCCTGTGGGCCTTGCCGCAGATATTGCCAAAAAAATCCAAGATTTTTTTCCCGTGGCGAGAATATTACTCGGCCTAAAAAATCTCAAAATCTTTGCCTTTGGACCACGACCTCAGGATTTTTTTGCCTGCAATGCACCGATAAAACCTCTCTATGACCTTGGTGTTGAAGTCATGGAAAACAGCGAATTGGATCTTTATGATATTTTTTTGAAAACAAAGGAAAATTCGGATGTAAAGAATGTTGTCCAAGAAATGTCCGCCGACTTAGGTGTTGGAAATACCTATCCCGATCTTCTTCCAAAGCTGGCCAAGTATGAAGTGGCGCTGAAGACATTTTTTAGAGACAATCTGGGAACCTCTCACTTTGCGGTCTTTGCCAATAAGTGCTGGCCGGCATTTGAATCCTATTTTGGATTTGTCCCATGTTTTGTCAATTCGCGTCTGGCTGCCCAGGGAATCCCTGTGGCTTGTGAAGTGGATATATACGGAGCCTTAAGCGAGTATATATTAACATGTGCGAACGAACTGCCAGCCACACTCCTCGATATCAATAATACTGTTCCCGACGACATGTATGAAGATGCCGGAGAGAAGACTAAAAATTATAAATCAAATGATCTTTTTATGGGATTTCACTGTGGGAATACGGCCGGGTCCTGTCTGCTTCAAGGGGAGATGAAGTACCAGTTGATTATGAACAGGCTTATGGAACCAGAGGGAAAACCCGATATTACTCGGGGAACTTTAGAGGGCAGAATCCGTCCTGGCGATATTACAATTTTCCGGATTCAATCGACGGCCGATAACCAACTTCGGGCATACGCTGCTGAGGGCGAAATTCTGGATATCGATCCTAAGTCTTTTGGCAGTATCGGTGTTTTTGCGATCCATGAAATGGCACGTTTTTATCGCCATACCCTCATCGAAAAAAGATTCCCTCATCACACGGCTGTGGCTTTCCAGCATGTAGGCCGAAATCTTTTTGGTGCTGCAAAAATGTTGGGGATAGAAAGTTTTGATTTCAATAGACCTTCCGGACAGCTTTTTCCGTCAGAGAATCCATTCGAGTAAAATGAAAACCGTTCATCTGACAGGAATTCGTCAGCTTGAAATTTCCGAGATTCCACCGCCTCGAATCAAAAATCCTACCGATGTATTGCTTAAGATAGAAGCCGTAGGATTGTGTGGATCGGACATTCATTACTTTCAAACCGGGAATATTGGGGATCAGGTGGTCCACTATCCATTTACCCTCGGGCATGAATGTGCAGCCGTGGTGGAAGACGTTGGGCCAAGTTGTACAAGCGTTAAAAAGGGAGATCCGGTTGTCATCGATCCTGCTGTTTCATGTGGTTTGTGCGATCAGTGTCTTGCCAATCGCAGACACACCTGTCGAAATCTCCGTTTTCTTGGATGTCCGGATCAGATGGATGGGTGTCTTTCAGAACTTTATATTCTGCCTGAAGACAACTGTTATCCGGTATCCCATAATATGACTCCCGCACAGAGAGTGCTGGTCGAGCCCCTCTCTATCGGGCTCTATGCAGTAAACTTTATAAGCAAGATGGGTGTTCAGTCGATTGGGATTCTTGGATCAGGGCCTATCGGTTTAAGTACAGCCCTTGCTGCCAGAGCAAGGGGGATTTCCCGTGTGTACATGACAGACAAAATTGATAACCGCCTAAAAGCGGCAAAGACGGTTGGAGCATTATGGGCCGCTAATCCGAAAAAAACCGACATAACAAAGAATATTAAAAAGAGAGAACCTCTCTTATTGGATGCGGTTTTTGAGTGCTGTGGAGATCAGGATGCGCTCGATTTGGCCGTTGAACTCCTCAAGCCGGGGGGGACACTTTTGATCATTGGGATTCCGGAAACGGATCGGGTTTTGTTCGATGTCCATAAAATCCGCCGGAAGGAAATTGTGCTGCAGAATATCCGGCGGCAGAACAGGTGTGTCTCCGAGGCGATCTCTCTTATTCAAGAGAATCGTGTGAGTGTGGATTTTATGGCGACACACACTTTTTCTTTAAACGAATCTCAAGAAGCCTTCGAGCTTGCCTCCAGCTATACCGACGGTGTGATCAAAGCGTTAATCTATATGGGAAGATAAATTAGTTTTAAGGGAATGGACATGAGTTCATAAATTATATATCATTGTGTTATAATTATAATCGGGTTGAAAAGATGGGAACAATATCTATTCCAGTTGACAAAAATACCAAAGGCTTAATTTTCGACTGTGATGGGACTCTGGCTGACACAATGGGATTTCACATGGAAGCCTGGAATGAGGCTTTTTCCAAATTTGGAAAAACTTGTCCTGAAGCCTTTCTTCAACCTCTCAAAGGCATGAAGGAGAAATACATCATCGAGCTGTTTAATGAGAAGTTTGAAGACAATGTGGACTGCCAGAAGTTCCTCGAGGAGAAGCACAATCGTTTTCGCAGCAAGCTCAAAGAAGTAAAGCCGATTGAGCCTGTTGTTGAAATCGTTAAAACATTTAATGGAAAGCTTCCGATGGCGGTTGTGTCTGGCGGAACCC
>CAZEWV010000423.1:0-2750 GCA_964516025.1 uncultured Eubacteriales bacterium | reverse complement strand
GATATCTTCCGGACCATCCACAAAGAATTTCCGACATTCGGTACGGTCCTGCAGTCCCGGCTTTTTCGTACCGATGACGACATAAAGTCCATTGAAGGTTTGAACGCCCGCATCCGAATGTGTATCGGGATTTATAACGAACCCAAGGAGATCGCTCTCCAGAGTAAAGCGGAGATGAAGACAAAACTACTGTCACAGATGGAGATCATGTTTAAAGATGGCCATTATGTCGAAATCGCCACGCATGACGAGGCGGTCATCGAGGAATCCATCAACATCGCCGAGAGGCTCCAAATTAAAAAGGACAGATATGAGGTTCAAATGCTCATGGGAGTCCCGAAACAGATATTCCAGGACCAACTCATCAAAGACGGCACCCCTGTACGGCTCTATGTCCCGTTTGCCGAGAGATGGAAGTATGCCACGGCCTATGCCAAGCGGAGACTTTGTGCTAACCCGGCCATGGCCGCTTATATCCTAAAGAACATGGTCCACAAAGCGTCAGGCAAACACTGATTTAGGCCGGTTGTTCCGATATTTTTTTGTCTCTGAGTGCTATCTGGGCCGCCGCAAGGCGGGCGATGGGGACTTGGTAAGCAGAGCAGCTGACATAATCCAATCCGATTTTGTGGCAGAAATAGATGGAACGGGGATCTCCGCCATGCACACCGCAGATGCCCACTTTTAAGTGAGGCTTGGTTGCACGACCTTTTTGGACAGCCATTTTCATAAGTTCGCCAACACCTTCGATATCCACGGTCTCGAAGGGATTGTCTTTCCAGATCCCATGGGCTAGATAATGGGCAAGAAATCCGGCCCCATCATCGCGGGACAACCCATAAACAGTCTGGGTCAAATCGTTGGTGCCGAATGAAAAAAAGTCCGCTTCCTCGGCAATCTCGTCGGCGGTGATGGCCGCTCGGGGAATTTCAATCATGGTTCCGATCAAATAGTCAATCTTGACTTTATGTTTATTCATGACTTCTTCGGCAATGCGAAGGACAATTTTTTTCTGGTTGATCAGCTCCTGCTTATTCCCAACTAGAGGAATCATAATTTCCGGGTAAACTTTTACCCCTTCCTTGTCCAATTCACAAACTGCCTCAATTATGGCCGCGGCCTGCATTTCTATAATCTCTGGATAGGACACGCCCAACCTGCAGCCTCGATGTCCAAGCATCGGATTAAATTCAGAGAGAGTTTTGACTCGCTCGAGGAGCTTCTCCAATTCCTGAATTTTTTCTTTCTGATCGCTTTGAGATGATTTGAGAACTGCAAGTTCTACCATCAAGTCTTCCTTTCGGGGCAGAAATTCATGGAGGGGAGGATCAAGGGTTCGGATGGTCACAGGATAACCCTCCATGGCCTTAAAAAGCCCATAAAAGTCTTCCTTCTGAAACGGGAGCAGATGGCTCAATGCCGAACGTCTTTCCTCCTCAGTTTCGGCGAGGATCATCTCTTTGATAAAAGGCAATCGTTCTCTTTCGAAAAACATATGCTCTGTCCTTGCCAGTCCCACTCCTTCTGCACCAAAAGCCAGAGCCATTTTTGCATCCTCAGGTGTATCCGTGTTGGAACGCACCTTCAACCTCTTAATCTGGTCGGCCCAGTGAAGCAGCTTGGTGAAATCCTGGTAGATCATGCTTTCGTGAGGTTTTATTTTCTCCTCGATGACCTGGATGATTTCTGAAGGTTGAGTGGCAATTTTTCCGCCATGGACTTCTCCCGATGTCCCATCTATGGATATCCATTCCCCTTCTTTGATCTCCACATCCCCGGCTGTAAACATCCTTTTTTCTTCATTCAGCCTGATTTCACTGCACCCGACAACACAGGGCGTTCCCATCTGACGTCCGACGACAGCCGCATGAGAGGTTATCCCGCCCGTGGCTGTCAGAATCCCCTGCGACGCACTCATCCCATGAATATCGTCCGGAGAAGTCTCCTCCCGCACAAGGATGACTTTTTTCCCTTGCTTGTTCCAGGCCACAGCCTCATCGGCGGTAAAAACCACCTGACCTGCTGCGGCTCCGGGAGAGGCGGCCAGCCCTCTAGCGAGGACATCATGTTTGGCTTTATCTTCCACATTAAAAACCGGGTGGAGAAGTTGGTTGAGAGCCTCGGGTTCGACCAGCATCAGGGCTTCTTCTTTCGATGTCAATCCTTCTTCGACCAAGTCAACGGCAATTTTGACCGCAGCCTGTCCTGTTCTCTTACCGCTGCGCGTCTGGAGCATGAAGAGCGTTTCCTCTTGAATGGTGAACTCAAAATCCTGGATATCTCTGTAGTGTTTTTCCAATTCAGTCGTGATTTCCGCCAGCTCCTTGTAGGCCTCGGGCATTCTTTCCTCCAGAGTTTTGAGAGGCATCGGCGTTCGTACACCGGCAACAACGTCTTCTCCTTGGGCATTGATCAAAAACTCACCATACAGCTCCTTCTTTCCAGAAGCAGGATTCCGTGTGAACCCGACTCCGGTTGCAGATCTCTCACCAAAATTACCAAAAACCATCTGCTGGACATTCACAGCTGTGCCCAGATCATCCGGGATGAGATTGAGACGGCGGTATGTAATAGCCCGGGGATTATTCCAGGACTTGAACACGGCCGATATCGCCATGATTAGCTGCTCTTGAACATCCTGAGGAAATTCGTGTCGTGACTCTGATTTCACCAGGGCTTTGTATTCAGAGATAATCTCTTCCAGGTTTTTTTCGGACAAATCGAAATCATTAACAATGTTGTTCTCGGCT